>JAENXB010000149.1 GCA_016649785.1 Flavobacteriaceae bacterium | reverse complement strand
TATATTTGATAGGACAAACAAAATGATAAAGAAGCAAACTCTTGTTATGACTTTTATGGATATGTTCACTCATAACCACAAATATAAATATCTTTACGCAACACCCGAGGCAGAGCCTCGGGGAATTCTATTGATTAAAATTTAATGCTGATTTTAAAATAAAAAAGAATAACCATGATCGTGATCTATCATAATCCAAAATGTACCAAATCCCGGGAATCATTGGAAATATTAAAAAACTCGGGAAAAGAATTCAAAATAAGGGAGTATCTTAAGGATCCCCTTTCTGAAGATGAATTAAACGGGCTTTTAAAAAAACTTCAGCTTTCCCCTTTACAGCTTATCCGGCAAAATGAAAGGGTTTGGAAAGATGATTTTAAATCTTTAAATTTAAGTAACCGGGAGTTGATAAGCATTATGGCCAAACATCCTAAATTAATTGAGCGACCTGTTGTAGAAAATGAAAACAGGGCCATAATAGGAAGGCCGTCATCAAATATCGATAAGATTCTTTAGTTAATAAAATTTAGTTACTATAAAAATTACAAGGCATGAAACTTCAAAACAGGATTTTTCTTTTAGGTTTGTCCGCCGCATTAGTTGGGGGCTTTGTGTTCTCCCAGATCTATATTCACGAAAAAAACCGAAAAGAGTTAAGGGAGGTTGCAAGAGAAATAGCTTTAAACTGGAAAGATAAACTAGGACTATCAGAAGAACAGACCCTTTTGCTGGAAGATATCATTATTGAATTTACCATTATAAAAAACGAAATAATCAAATCATCACAGGAAAAACAAGCTATTATTCAAAACCTCCAAAGAGTTCAGGTGCGTGAGTACAAAAATTTAAGAAAAATATTGAGCGAGCCCCAATTTGATGCCTATGTAGGAATAAATAAAAAAATACCTAATGAGTTTATAAATTCATTATCAAATAATTAGACTCAGAATATCTAAATTTTAGACTATTTAACGGATTTTTAACGATTGTTAATTAAACCATTTAACAATATGGGCGTCTAACAAATAAAAGTTGTTATGACCACCAAAAAGATCATCCAAATCAGCTTGCTGCTGATTTTTATTTTTTCATTGCATTCAGTCTCCTTTGCACAATCCAAACAATTCACAATTTCAGGAAAAGTGATTGATGATGACCTGGGCGTGCCATTGGAATACTCCACGATTTCTATTACAAGCGTGGATGACCCCAAGTATCTCAACGGAGGAGTAACCGATATTAATGGAAATTTTGCCATTGAAGTTCCCTCTGGCACCTACAATATTAAGGTTGAATTCATTTCTTTTGAATCCAAAACTTTCAGCAAACGAAAGGTTGATTCCAATTTAGATTTAGGGACTATCCAATTGGGATTTAGTTCGGCGAGCCTGGATGAGGTCGTTGTAATTGCCGAAACCACCCAGGTAGAAGTACGCCTTGATAAAAAAATATACAATATCGGGAAAGACCTCACAACCGCGGGTGCTACTATAAGCGATGCCTTAAATAATGTCCCATCAGTTTCGGTAGATGTGGAAGGTTCCATAAGTTTGCGGGGAAATGAAAATGTCCGGGTTCTTATCAATGGAAAACCATCTGCTATGGCCGGATTTGGCGAAAACAATGTGCTGGGACAATTACCCGCAGATGCCATAGAACGGGTTGAAGTGATCACCTCCCCTTCTGCCAGGTATGATGCTGAAGGTACTGCCGGAATTTTAAACATTATCCTTCGAAAAGAAAAAACTCGCGGTTTTAATGGTTCACTCACCGCAAATATCGGTTCCCCGGAAAGCTATGGGATTACAGCCAACGTAAATTTGCGGAGCGATAAATTCAATATTTTCAATACCACAGGCTTTAATTACAGGAATTCCCCCGGAAATGGTTCTTTTGACACCCGTTATACTCAGGGATTTTTTGACAGGGTGGTGGAAGATCGTGATATGCAGCGTTTAGGACGGAGATTTAATACCAATTTTGGAGTAGAATACTTTTTAAACGAACATTCTTCACTTACGGCAAGCGCATTTTTTAATTTCGGAAATGATGAAGATATTACCACCAATTTTTCCGATCGTTACCAGGGCAACGATCTGGTACAACAAACCATTCGAAGAGAAGCTGAATCAGAAGATGATAAAAGTTCCCAGTATTCCTTAAATTATATCAATAAGTTTAATGATAAAGGACATCAAATTACCGCAGATTTTCAATATGAATATGATAAAGAAGAAAAACCGGCTTTTGTTTCAGAAAGAGCCACTTTAGATTTAACCCCTGAAGGCATTGGCTTTCTCCCATCTGAATCTGTTTTTACAGTGGAAACCCAAAATGAATATTTAATTCAAACAGATTATGTTTTGCCATTTGGCGAAGGTTCACAATTTGAAGCGGGATATCGCGGTAATTTTAAAAATGAAGTAACCGACTATACGCTCAGCATCGAGGATGAACAGAGTGGGCAATTTGAATTGAGTCCTCTCACCAATGTTTTTAATTACACAGAAAATGTAAATGCCCTATACTCTCAGTACGGAAGCAAGTTTGGAAAATTTTCATTCCTTTTAGGATTGCGTATGGAAAACACACAGCTTAAAGGAAAAATAAATACCCCTTTAACCGATGAGCAATTGCTTGAGGAATTCGGATTTCCCATTGATACAGATTTTGACAATAATTATCTTGGGCTTTTCCCAACCGTAAATTTAATTTTTGAAATAGGGGAATCAGAAAACATTACTTTGGGCTACAACCGAAGGATCAACAGGCCCCGGGGCTGGTTTATAAATCCTTTTCCCTCACGTGCCAGCAGAACCAATATCTTTCAGGGAAACCCTAATTTGAATCCCGCCTATGCAAGCGCCTTTGATTTGGGTTATCTAAAGCGCTGGAAAAAATTGACCCTTACTTCATCTTTATATTATCAATATGAAACTGATGCTTTTGAAAGGGTGCAACAAGGAACAGGGCAATTTTTTAACGACATTGAAATAATCAGGACCATCCCAATTAATCTGGCTACCAATGAGCGAATTGGTGCTGAAGCCGGGGTATTATACAATCCCGCAAAATGGTTGCGGTTAAACGGAAGTTTTAACTTTTTTCAGTTTAATACTGAAGGAGAATTTAACGGAATAGATTATGGAACCAAAAATACAAGCTGGTTTGCAAGATTTAGTTCTAAGCTGACTTTACCTGCAAAAATAGAATGGCAAACCAATGCTAATTACAGAGGACCCTCAGAAAATTCTCAAACCAAATCTGACGGGATCTTTTCTTTAGATCTTGCTTTTAGCAAGGAAATTTTTAAAGATAATGCAACCTTATCTTTTAATGTAAGAGATTTGCTAAACTCCAGAAAAAGAAATTCATTTACCGAAACCAGGAGTTTTACCCAGGAAAGTGAATTCCAATGGAGACAAAGGTCAATCACCTTATCGCTTACTTATCGCTTCAACCAGCAAAAAAGGGAACAGGAGCGAAGAAATCAAAATAACGGAAACGGTGATGAGGGTGATTTTGAAGGATAAACTGAGAGGATAAGAACAAATAAAAAAGCTTGTCCAATTTGGACAAGCTTTTTTATTTTAAATTAATGCCTGCTAAAAGGACAGGCTTATTTTTAGACATCATTTTTAAACTAAAATTCGTGTTTTCATTCAGCGAAAGCTGAATAATCAAAATCTAAAAAAAAGCGGTGTTTAAACTTTCGCTTCTCTTTCAAGACGTTTTTTCTCTTTCCGATCTTTCAGATTCTCCATTATATTCCCACCAATCCAATAAGGCAGAATACCTACCAAAAAAAACATCAGCCAAAATCCTATGGTCAAGATGGTAAGAAAAGCTAAAAAGCCAAGGTACTGTTCAAATGTAAACATAATTTCAGTGAGTTTTAAATACCAGCAAATATAAGAACTCTATTCCGCTTCTACCAACAAAATTTAAAAATTCTATTGTTCAAATAAAAAACATAAAAATTGCTGGTATTTTAGACAAATCGGTTAATAATAATTTAAAAGTTTATGGGTTTTTTCAAGATTTAAAAAACTAGAACTTGTAAATTTATAATCTAAATATTATATAATTATGGACTTCAGAATAGAGAAAGACACTATGGGAGATGTGAAGGTTCCCTCAGATAAATTATGGGGCGCCCAAACAGAACGTTCTAAAAATAATTTTAAAATTGGACCTCCTGGCAGCATGCCCCTGGAGATCATTTACGGATTTGCATATCTTAAAAAAGCGGCTGCTTTCACCAATTGTGAGCTAGGTGTACTTCCTGTTGAAAAAAGGGATTATATAGCACAGGTTTGTGATGAAATATTGGCGGGAAAACTCGATGATCAATTTCCACTGGTAATTTGGCAAACCGGAAGCGGGACACAAAGCAATATGAACCTCAATGAGGTAATTGCAAATCGCGCGCATCAACTGGCCGGCAAAACCATTGGAGAGGGAGAAAAAACGCTTCAACCTAACGATGATGTGAACAAATCTCAATCTTCAAACGACACTTTTCCAACCGGAATGCATATTGCCGCGTACAAAAAAATTGCAGAGGTAACTTTGCCCGGTGTAAAAAAACTTAGAAATACCCTTAAGAAAAAATCTGTAGAATTCAAGGATGTAGTTAAAATTGGCCGCACCCATTTTATGGATGCCACTCCCCTAACCCTGGGACAGGAATTTAGTGGTTATGTTGCACAGCTTGACTATGGAATCCGGGCATTGGAAAACACTCTGCCTCATTTAGCGGAATTGGCTCTGGGAGGAACTGCGGTTGGAACCGGATTGAATACACCAAAAGGTTATTCAAAAAGAGTAGCCGAGTTTATCGCCAAGTTCACCCTTTTGCCATTTACCTCGGCTCCAAATAAATTTGAAGCCCTTGCTGCTCATGATGCAATGGTTGAAAGCCATGGAGCTTTAAAACAACTGGCAGTTTCCCTTAATAAAATTGCGAATGACGTGAGAATGCTTTCTTCCGGACCACGAAGTGGAATCGGAGAAATCAATATTCCTGCAAACGAACCAGGATCTTCTATTATGCCCGGAAAAGTAAACCCTACACAGGTTGAAGCATTAACCATGGTTTGTGCACAGGTGATAGGAAATGATGTTACTATAAGCGTAGGAGGAATGCAGGGACAGTTTGAATTGAATGTATTTAAACCAGTAATGGCTGTGAATTTCCTTCAGAGCGCACAATTATTAGGAGATGCCTGCGCTTCATTTGAAGAAAATTGCGCACGGGGAATAGAACCCAATTATAAACGTATCAAAGAACTTCTGGATAATTCATTAATGTTGGTAACTGCATTAAATACCAGGATTGGTTATTACAAATCGGCAGAAATTGCCAATACTGCTCATAAAAATGGAACTACCCTGAAAGAAGAGGCCGTGAATTTAGGCTACGTTACCAGGGAAGAATTTGAAGAATGGGTAAAACCGGAAGAAATGGTAGGCGGTTTGAAATAAAATCGAAAAAAAATTCAAATAAAAAATCCTGCTTTTTCAAGCAGGATTTTTTTTATTCAAATGAGAATGTATCTTCTATTTTGATATCTTTTTAAGCTACCTTTTGTAATACTTATTATATTTCCAGTAAGACAGTGCGCCCAAAACGCCTACCCCGGCAATTGCATAGTATATAAATGTAGGAGTAATAACTTTCTCGCCACTGGCATAGGAGTGTAATCCGGCGAGATAAAAGTTAACTCCAAAATAAGTCATCATTATACTTGAAAATGCAACAATAGCCATTAGGTTAAAAAACCATCTGCTTCGTAACCCGGGTACTAACCTCATGTGAATTACAAAAGCATACACCATAATGCTGATCAGGGCCCAGGTTTCCTTTGGATCCCAACCCCAGTAGCGACCCCAGCTTTCATTAGCCCACTGTCCTCCTAAAAAGTTCCCTATGGTAAGCATGACCAACCCAACGGTTAAGGCCATTTCGGTAATGATGGTAATTTCCTTGATATTCAAATCCATTTTTACCTTGTTCTTTGCGGTTGTCAAGATCATAAGCAATAATGAAACGGATCCCAATATCATTCCCAATGTAAAAGGACCGTAACTAGCGACAATTACAGATACGTGGATCATCAACCAATAAGAATCTAAAACAGGCTGTAAATTCGCAATTGCGGGATCCATCCAGTTCCAGTGTGCAATCATTAAAAGCATAGAGGCTACAAATGCTGTAGAAGCAATGGTCAAATAGCTTTTTCTTCCGAAGGCTAACCCAAAAAACATGGTTGCCCAGGCTACATAGATCATAGATTCATAGGCATCACTCCAGGGAGCATGTCCTGAAATATACCACCTGGAACCTAAGCCCATAGTGTGCAATACAAACAGCAATAAAACTGAAATGGCACTTATTTTTATGAGGATCCGTATAAATTTGCTATCCTTAAATATTTGCGATATCACGAGCACAAGCATTATCACTCCGGCAAGCATATACCACAGGTACAAACTCCTGAAAATATCGTATTTATTATAGGCTATTTCTGCTTCAATCTTGCGTTCTGATGGAATCACGTCTGCTCCAAATTTCTTTTGAAAACCATGGATGCTTTGCAATAACTCATCGGCCTGGGTGTAATCACCAGATGTTGATGCTTCGCGCAAAGTATTCATATATAAAGGCAATATCTGCCGGGCATATAAAGAATCTACTCCTTTAAAACCAGCCTTAGGGACTTCCTGGTAGGCAACCCATTTATTATTTTGGTCTCCCGGGATTGGGAAAATACGAAGCATTTTTCCCTGTAACGCATTGAACAGCAAATTCACCTTTCTGTCCGTTTCTATAAAATCCTTTTGAAATTGATTTGGCACGGCTGCCTGATATGCTTTTTCCAAATAAGGCGTTAATTTATACCCACCGGTATTGTCGAAGAAATCAATCATGGCGAGGTATTTTTGATCTAAACTCACTCCGGTAATATGCCTAATGCTGTCGTTATTGGGTTTTACGTAAATTATCGGCACATTGTACCACAATGCCGGATTTCCTGTCATGGAAACCAGGATTTGGTCTGTATTTAAACCTTCATAAGATGTTTTTTTACTCAGTTTCCGTATCAGTT
>JAENXB010000152.1 GCA_016649785.1 Flavobacteriaceae bacterium | reverse complement strand
TTCGGGTTTCCAACGGACTTATAATTGCATCTGTCCATAACCTGGCAGCAGCATAATAAGGTGAAGCCTGGTCATCAAACCGGGCTTTGATCTTATCGAAAACTTCTTTTTCCTTTTCGGCATCTACCTTTTCTCCTTTTTTAGCCATGGAAGCTGTTTCAATTTGTGCAAGGACCTTGGCAGCCTGTGTTCCACCCATTACGGCAAGTTCGGCACTGGGCCAGGCAACAATTAGTCTTGGGTCATAGGCTTTTCCGCACATCGCATAATTTCCGGCACCATAGGAATTCCCAATAATTATCGTGAATTTTGGCACCACTGAATTGCTTACCGCGCTAACCATTTTTGCCCCGTCTTTTATAATTCCTCCCTGTTCACTTTTACTTCCTACCATAAAACCGGTAACGTCCTGTAAAAATACCAACGGAATTTTCTTTTGGTTACAGTTGGCGATAAACCGCGTAGCTTTATCGGCTGAATCGGAATAGATCACGCCTCCAAACTGCATTTCCCCTTTTTTGGTTTTGACAATTTTGCGTTGATTGGCGACTATTCCCACAGCCCAACCGTCTATCCTCGCATAGCCGGTAATGATGGTTTGGCCATAACCTTCCTTGTATTCTTCAAATTCAGAACCATCGATCAAACGAAGGATGATTTCCCTCATATCATACTGGTCAGTACGCTTTTTGGGGAGGATCCCATATATTTCCTCCGGATCTTCCTTAGGTTTTAAAGCATCTTTTCGGTTAAATCCTGCCTTATCAAAATCCCCGATCTTATCAATAATATTTTTGATAGTTTCCAGGGCATCCTTATCATTTTTAGCCTTATAATCGGTTACCCCGCTAATTTCACAATGTGTGGTTGCCCCGCCCAAAGTTTCATTATCTACCGACTCCCCGATGGCTGCTTTTACCAGATAACTGCCTGCAAGGAAAATACTGCCGGTGTTTTCCACGATCAAAGCTTCATCGCTCATAATTGGTAAATAGGCTCCACCTGCAACGCAACTTCCCATCACTGCTGAGATTTGCGTGATCCCCATGCTGCTCATCACGGCGTTGTTTCTAAATATCCTTCCGAAGTGTTCCTTGTCAGGAAAAATCTCGTCCTGCATAGGAAGGTAAACCCCCGCACTATCTACCAGGTAGATAATTGGCAACCTGTTTTCCATGGAAATTTCCTGTGCGCGTAAATTCTTTTTTGCAGTGATCGGAAACCATGCGCCGGCTTTAACCGTAGCATCGTTTGCCACTACAATACATTGTTTTCCGGAGACGTGGCCTATTTTTACAATCACACCTCCACTTGGGCAACCGCCGTGTTCCCTGTACATCTGGTCCCCGGCAAACGCCCCAATTTCAATAGCTTTATCGGCATCATCCAACAAATAGTCTATTCGTTCCCTTGCCGTCATTTTGCCTTGGGAATGTTGTTTTCCTATGCGTTTTTCTCCACCACCAAGTTTGATTTTTGCGAATTTATGTTTAAGCGAAGAGAGTAAAAGTTTGTTATGATCTTCATTTTTATTGAAGTTAATATCCATACTTACTATTTTATTGGTTGCCTTTAATTATTAACTTTTTTTTATAAATATCGCTCAGAATAACCAAGTGGTTTTTCGCAGGCTTTTGTATCTTGGCTAAAATACAAAATCGAGGTAATTTTCGAACGGAAATAAATCAATAAAAAATTCGATATTTGTCAAAAATCATGCGCAAGGGATTGCAGCGGCATCTCCCTGAAGTGAAACGAAAGGGAATATAGCGGAAAGCCCGGTTCATGCGCCATAAAAAAGAACATCAATATGGGATTAAATAAAAACAGCATTTTTGCCTGGGCCTCCTTTTTTTTGCTGTTAATAGGAATTGCGCTGGTCTTGCTGGGAGTGATTAAATACCCCGATTACGCTATTGGATTTTCTACCGTAGGAATCGGTTTTTTTGTCATGTCCTGGGCGTTTAATGCATTAAAAGGAAGGGTTTAGCGATGGCTGAAACTGTGGAAATAAGAAATCAACTTGCAAGGCATTTGAAAGGTGGAGAAGCCTTTATGCCCGTTGATGAAATGCTGAAAGAGATTAAATTTGAAAAATTGGGGGAGCGGCCCAATAATTTGCCCTATTCTTTTTATGAACTTTTCTACCATATTTGGTTTGCGCAAAATGATATTCTGAATTATTGCACTGCTAAAGTTTATGAGGAGCATGAGTGGCCGAAAAATTACTGGCCTGAAAATCCAGCCCCGGATACAGAAGCAGAATGGCACGAATTGCAACAGTCCTATTTTGATGACAGGCAGAACCTTTGTGATTTTTTGTTGAATCCCGAAAACGATTTGATGAAACCTGTACGACCGGGTACCAACCATTCCTTATTGCGGGAAATATTGATCGTTATTGAACACAGTGCTTACCATAATGGCCAATTGCTGATAATCCTAAGGCATCTTGGCTTGCATTCTGTTTAAAAAATCGCGCATCCAATGGCAAAATGACTTTTAAAATTATGATATTTGCACAGAAAATTCCAGGTTTTGGACAAGATGTAAATTGCTTATAATACGAAATTATTTAAATATTAAAAGGAGAAAATGGTCATGCTTTCAAAGCGAATGATAGAGGAAATCATTATTTAACCGGTTTTTTTTACTGTAAATGAGCAAAAAAAATGTCTCAGAGTACTCCAGTAATCAATTATTCTTGCATTAGTGGCTATTTTTGGAAAAAATACTTTTTAAATTAAAACGCAAACTTTATAACTTATTAAAATTAAAAATCAATAGAAATGGCAGACGATAAGAAGGTGATTTTTTCAATGTCCGGATTGACGAAATCCTATCCGGGGGCAAATGTACCGGTTCTTAAGAATATTTATTTAAGCTTCTTTTATGGAGCAAAAATAGGTATCCTGGGACTCAATGGATCGGGAAAATCCACATTGTTGAATATTATTGCGGGGACAGAAAAAAATTACCAGGGTGACGTGGTGTTTTCTCCCGGATATACGGTAGGCCTTTTGGAACAGGATCCAAAATTGGACGATGACAAAACCGTGTTGGAAATTGTAAAAGAAGGGGTTGCAGAAACTGTTGCTATTCTGGATGAATACAATAAGATCAACGATATGTTTGGGCTTCCCGAAGTTTATGAAGACGTCGATAAAATGGATAAATTGATGGACAGGCAGGCAAAACTTCAGGATCAAATTGATGCGAGCAATGCCTGGGAACTGGACACCAAACTGGAAATCGCGATGGATGCATTGCGCACCCCGGAACCCGATAGGAAAATTGGCGTGCTTTCCGGTGGGGAACGACGCAGGGTCGCTTTATGCAGGCTTTTATTGCAGGAGCCGGATGTTTTGTTGCTGGATGAACCTACCAACCACCTGGATGCCGAATCTGTTCACTGGCTGGAACATCACCTATCAGAATATAAGGGAACCGTGATCGCGGTAACTCACGACAGGTACTTTCTGGATAATGTGGCCGGCTGGATCCTTGAATTGGACCGGGGGGAAGGAATTCCATGGAAAGGAAATTATTCGTCCTGGCTGGAACAGAAATCCAAGCGGATGGCCCAGGAACAAAAGCAAGCGAGCAAGCACCAGAAAACACTGGAACGCGAACTTGAATGGGCACGTTTATCTCCTAAAGGAAGACAAACAAAGCAAAAGGCGCGTTTAAACAATTATGATAAGCTCTTGAGCCAGGATCAGAAACAATTGGATGAAAAGTTGGAAATTTATATTCCCAACGGACCCCGACTTGGGACCAATGTAATTGAAGCCAAAGGTGTGAGCAAGGCTTTTGGTGATAAATTGCTTTATGAAGATCTTAATTTTAAACTTCCACAAGCCGGGATTGTAGGTGTAATTGGGCCAAATGGTGCGGGAAAAACCACAATCTTTAAAATGATCATGGGAGAAATTGAACCCGATCAAGGCAGTTTTGAAGTGGGCGAAACGGTGAAAATTGCCTATGTAGATCAGGCACATTCAAATATAGATCATGAAAAATCTATCTGGCAGAATTTTAGCGATGGCCAGGAATTGATCATGATGGGAGGGAAACAGGTAAATTCAAGGGCTTATTTAAGTCGGTTTAATTTTGGCGGAAGCGAGCAGAACAAAAAAGTAAGCATGCTTTCCGGTGGGGAACGCAACCGTTTGCATCTTGCCATGACCTTAAAGGAAGAAGGAAACGTACTTTTGCTGGATGAGCCAACTAACGATTTGGATGTGAATACCTTGCGGGCATTGGAAGAGGGCTTGGAAAATTTCGCCGGTTGTGCCGTGGTAATTTCCCATGACAGGTGGTTTTTGGACCGAATTTGTACCCACATTCTCGCTTTTGAAGGAGATTCACAGGTTTATTTCTTCGAGGGAAGTTTTTCTGAATATGAAGAAAACAAGAAAAAACGCCTTGGCGGAGATCTAATACCGAAGCGAATTAAATATAAAAAGCTGGTTCGTTAAACAAAAAAACTCCGAAGAAATTCGGAGTTTTTTTGTTTAAATTCAACCCCGAGGCTTCGGGGCAAGATTCAAGATTAGAAAGTGAAAAGTGAAAAGTGAAAAGTGAAAAGTGGAAAGTTGTTTGTGGTTTAAGTTTTAGGGTTTAGGGGAAATAACTCAACAATTAGGACTAACTCTGATTATTCTCTGCTTAAATCTGCGTTCCCGAGCTATCGGGAGCGGGAAATAGAGGTAGATAGTTCAGGAATTATTGATAAAAAACGGTCAACCTTATTCAGGCAAGAGCACTTTTCAACTTCTAACTTCGTATTTCTAACTTTGTTTAATACCACCTTTTTTTCTTGGCTTTGGAGCCTTCGCCTTTTCTGCCTTTCTTATGTTTGCTGCCCTTTTTTTTGTGTACTACAGGCTCGGCATTTTTATCCAACGGATAAGGATTATTTTCCTCGACTGGAATTTTTTTACCGATTAATGTTTCAATGAATTTTATATAATCTTTTTCATCGGCGCTGCAAAAGGAAATTGCTTTTCCACTGCTTCCTGCACGTCCGGTTCGCCCAATTCGGTGCACATAAACTTCTGACATACTTGGAATATCAAAATTGATAACATAATCCAGGGAATCTATATCCAGTCCGCGGGCAGCGAGATCGGTGGCAACAAGAATATTCACTTCCTTGTTTTTAAATTTGTTCAAGGCCGTTGTTCTGTCACTCTGATTTTTATCCCCGTGAAGAGCTTCGGCTTTAAAGCCGTTTTTGGTGAGTGATTCCAGTGCTTTTTCAACTCCGAATTTAGTTCTTCGAAAGATCAACACAGATTGATCCTTCACAATATTCCGCATTATATAAAGCAACAACTCGGTTTTATCAGGCCTTGGCACCAGGTATAAATGTTGATTGATCGCCGGGGCAGCAGAGGAGTTTGGAGTAAGTTCAATTTTCTCCGGGTTTTGCAACAAGGTCTTTGCCAGGTCCTGTACTTTAGCAGGAATAGTGGCCGAAAACATCAGTCGTTGTTCAAGGTTTGGCGACAATCGAATTATTTTTTGAACCTCATCTATAAAGCCCATATCCAGCATTAGATCGGCTTCATCCAATACCAAAATTTTAATTTCATCCAGGTTTATAATTCCTTGTTTGCGCAAATCCAGTAACCGGCCTGGCGTGGCGACAAGGATGTGCAGCCCGCTTTTTAAAAGATTGATCTGGGGTTGCATAGAAGCACCACCAAATACAACTCCCGATTTGATATTGGTATATTTTGCGTAAGCCCGAATATTTTCTGAAATTTGCACCGCAAGTTCCCTTGTTGGGCTGATAATTAAAACAGGCAAGGTTTTATAGTCGATGGAATCCCCAATTTTTTTGTTTAAAAGCTGCAGAATAGGAATAGCAAAGGCGCCGGTTTTTCCGGTCCCGGTTTGGGCGCAGGCAATCACATCATTCCTTCTCAACACCTCCGGAATCACTTTTTCCTGAATAGGGGTAGGATTTAAGTGACCAATTTCGGCAATTCCCTGAAGGATCGGTTTAGATAAGGGTAAATCTTCAAATAACATAAGCTGTAATTAGCCTACAAAGATACCGTAAATGAAATTGTGATAAAAAATTTAATTCCTAAAACGAATTCCACCTATAATTCATCCTCTGAGTACGCAGGATTCTTCACTACGTTCAGAATGACATACAAAGGAAGTTTTTTGTCGTTCTGAACGAGCTTTTGGGCGAGGAAGAATCCCGGCCAAAGTTTAATTAATATACAGGATTTGTGAAGTTCTTGAGCCTTCAGGCGAAACGCTTACAATAAACAAACTCCCGCTCTCCTTGTCGTCGATATCGCTGTATTTTTCTTCTCCCAGGATGTAATTAACAAACCTGGAATTGGTGTTGCTGTGCCCGATAACCAGGACAGTTTTTCCAGTTGTTTTTTGCTGAAAATATTCATCATTCAGTTCAGCTGGATGGTAAACTTGTATTTCCAGATTTTGGGATCCCGTTATTTTTTGAGCAGTTTCCTTGGTGCGCTTAAAATCTGAACTGAAAATTAAATCAAAAGAAACTTCCTTGAATATTTCGGCCTATTTCTCTGCTCGTTTTATTCCTGCTTCAGTTAATACCGGATCTTTTTCTTCAGCATTACTCCTGTCTTTTTCGGCATGCCGAATAAAATAGTAGGTTGTTATTTTATCTGAAATCCCTACTTTTTGCACCATGTTTTCTGAATTATCAACTTCCGGATTTTTCGTTTGATTAAAATTGCAAGCCAAGATCATTGGCAAAATAAGCAGGAATAATTTTTTCATAAGTAAAATTCATTGTTTTTTAAAGCTCATCATTTATCCCGATAAAATCGGGATGTAATTCACAAATATTTATAGGAGTTATATCAAATTCCTATACTAATTAAGACAAACCGATTTTAATCAATAGAATTCCCCGAGGCTCTGCCTCGGGTGTTGCGTAAAGATATTTATATTTGTGGTTATGAGTGAACATATCCATAAAAGTCATAACAAGAGTTTGCTTCTTTATCATTTTGTTTGTCCTATCAAATATA
>JAENXB010000271.1 GCA_016649785.1 Flavobacteriaceae bacterium | reverse complement strand
TGATTACACTGCTTGCCGCGATATTGATAGGGCAGGGAGTTCATGCTATTCAGGAATCGGGGATTTTTTCCATAACAGAATTCCCATTCAATTTTAGAATTGAATGGGCAGGGATTTATCCTACGTTTGAGACAATGTTGTCTCAAAGCCTTCTGCTTGCTGCAATTCTTTTTTTATATCACCTTCAAAGCAGAAGATTAAAATTAGGAACATAATTTTAATTGCCATTTTCATTTAAATTGAGAATTTCTAAAAATTTGCCACACATAATTCCAAAGTTTACTTTTAAACCTTTCTTAAGAAAATTTTATATTAAAAAAGCGATATTTGTTTTAACCTTTTATAAACTTCAGAATAAAGGAAAAAGAAATTTTATTCTGAAGTTTTAATCTAAAAAACTCAAATCTCATGCCTTTTTACCACAAATTAGGGAGGATTCCACATAAACGACATACGATTTTTAAAAAAACCGATGGGAGTTTATACTACGAACAGCTTTTTGGAACCATAGGTTTTGACGGAATGTATTCAAACCTATATCACGAACATCGCCCTACTCAGGTCAAGGAAATTAAGGGAAGTTATAGTGTAAAACCAAAAATTGCCGCTGAAAATAACATCAAATCCTACCGTTTTCGGGGATTTGAAGTGAAACCCCAGCCTGATTATCTGAAAAGTCGAAAAGTGATCCTTACCAATAGCGATGTTGATATTGCATTGGCGAGCCCGCAGGAATCCACAAAAGATTATTTTTATAAGAATGCCGATTCAGATGAATTGTTGTTTATCCATAAAGGAAGCGGAAAGTTGCGCACCCACCTTGGAAATCTGGATTTTAAATACGGCGATTATTTAGTGATCCCGCGCGGGACTATTTACAAAATGGATTTTGACGATGCAGAAAACCGTTTGTTTATAGTAGAGTCCAGAAAACCCATTTACACTCCTAAAAGATACAGAAATTGGTTTGGCCAGTTATTGGAACATTCTCCGTTTTGCGAGCGGGACTTAAGGCGCCCTTATGAACTGGAAACCAATGATGAAAAAGGTGATTTCCTGATAAAAATTAAGAAAAAAGGGGAAATATTTGATATGATCTATGCCACTCATCCCTTTGATGTTGTGGGATACGACGGGTATAATTATCCTTACGCCTTTTCAATTCACGATTTCGAACCAATTACCGGGAGGATCCATCAACCGCCACCGGTGCATCAAACCTTTGAATCTGATGCCTTTGTGGTATGCAGTTTTTGCCCCAGGAAATATGATTATCATCCCCAAAGTATTCCTGCGCCATATAACCATAGCAATATAGACAGTGATGAGGTTTTGTATTATGTTGCCGGGGATTTTATGAGCAGAAATGATATTGAAGAAGGACATATTTCGCTACACCCGGCAGGAATCCCGCATGGACCGCACCCGGGAGCGGCAGAGCGCAGTATTGGAAAGACAGAAACAGAAGAACTCGCTGTGATGGTAGATACCTTCAAACCCTTGATGCTTACTGAAGAAGCTATGAAAATAGCCGATGAATCTTATTACAAATCTTGGTTGGATCATTAAATTGATTTGAAAATTTGAAGATCTTTTAATTTGAAAATGATCATTAAATAAATTTTTAAAAAACAGAAAAATTGAATCGTTTAACGAAGGGTTAAAATCAACTTTCAATAAAATTTCTGTATTTATTCAATAAAATAAAAAATACAATGAGCACAGATAAATCATCTTTAAAGTTGGAAAAAGTAATCCCACAAGCAGAGGATTTCTTGCCTTTATTGGGCACAGATTTCGTAGAGCTTTATGTGGGAAATGCCAAACAGGCAGCCTTTTACTATCAATAAGCCTGGGGTTTTGAACCGGTGGCGTATTCTGGTTTGGAAACAGGCAGAAAAGAAAGTGTTTCCTATGTGATGCAACAGGATAAAATCCGTTTGGTGTTAACTTCATCTTTGCAACCTGGTGGTGAGATTAATGCACATATCAATAAACATGGGGATGGAGTTAAAGTTGTTGCACTTTGGGTAGACGATGCCAGACAAAGTTATATAGAAACCACCAATCGCGGGGCAAAGTCCTATGTAGAACCTTATGTTTTGGAAGATGGGGAAGGCTCAGTGGTGATCTCCGGGATCCATACCTATGGAGAGACGGTACATTTGTTTATAGAACGAAAAGATTATAGCGGCTCGTTTTTACCGGGATATAAACCATATACGCCAAAATTTAAAGTCGAACCTACCGGCCTGAAATTTATTGACCATATGGTTGGAAATGTGGGTTGGAATGAGATGAATAAATGGTGTGAGTTTTATGCAAAAGTGATGGGTTTTGCGCAATTGGTTTCATTTGATGATAAAGACATTTCCACAGATTTTACCGCCTTGATGAGCAAGGTGATGAGCAATGGAAACGGCAGGATAAAATTCCCGATCAACGAACCCGCAGAAGGAAAAAAGAAGTCCCAAATTGAAGAATACATAGATTTTTATAATGGTGCCGGGGTGCAACACATTGCCCTTGCCACAGATAATATTATTGAAACCGTAACTAAATTAAAGGATCGCGGGGTAGAATTTTTATATGTTCCTGAGAGTTATTACGATACTGTATTGGAAAGAGTTGGTGAAATTGATGAAGAATTGGCCCCACTTAAAGACCTTGGAGTTTTAATTGACAGGGATGACGAAGGTTACTTATTGCAAATTTTTACAAAACCGGTTTTGGATCGTCCAACCATGTTTTTTGAGATAATTCAGCGAAAAGGAGCCAAATCTTTCGGAAAAGGAAACTTTAAAGCACTTTTTGAAGCCATTGAAAGAGAACAGGAAATGCGCGGAACCCTGTAATTTGTATTAAATTATCTCCAATTAATTATTTATGTCAGTCTATTTATAATAATTTTATCGGCTTTGAGTTAAAGTCATATTTTGAGTTGTGAAAGTTGAAAAATAAAAGGATTTTTGCATCACATTTTGGAGTGGTTACCAAAGTGTTTTAATTTTTTTATAATTTAAGTTTTTAGTTGGTTAATAAGTTAAAAACCCCATCATTAATTTGATGGGGTTTTTTGTTTTTATACATTTGGAATAGTAATTGTAATTCTACTA
>JAENXB010000322.1 GCA_016649785.1 Flavobacteriaceae bacterium | reverse complement strand
GAAGTTCCGTTTATAAGGGCCAGGCCTTCCCGCATTTCGATATTGATAGGATCTATATTTTCTTCTGAAAAGACTTCAGGAGTTTTTCGTTTTTTTCCTTTATAAAAAACCTCGCCTTCCCCTATTAAAACCAATGCAAGATGTGCCAATTGTACCAGATCTCCCGAAGCTCCCACCCCACCATGTTCATAAATAACGGGTGTTATATTTTTATTGATAAGCTGTTGCATGGTCTGGATTACAGATGGATGCACCCCAGATTTTCCCAAAGCAAGCGTGTTTAACCGCGCCAGCATTAAGGATTTTACGTACAAAGGCTCCATTGGTTTTCCCATTCCCGAAGCATGGCTCCTTATCAGGTTATATTGCAACTGGATGCGGTCCTTATCTTTGATCCTGTATTGCGCCATTGGCCCAAAGCCGGTATTCACGCCATAAATGATCTTGTTTTGGGAAAATTCTTTTAAAAATTCGAAACTGCCCGTAACCTTATCAATAATTTCTTGACTCAGTTCGATCTTGTCGTTTTGGAATAGGACCTGAAAAAAAAAATCAAAGGTCAGTGCATTTTTAATCTTGAACATAGGTCTGTAAAGCTTGTGATTTTGGTTGCTGAGGATTTAACCCATCTGTTAAAACTCTTAACAAATGTACTATATTTACAACGTAAAATGAAATGGAATGAAAAAGGAAATTGTCGATATCCTTATTATTGGTGCCGGTCCGTCCGGAATGGTTTCAGCCTGTTATCTTCAAAATAGAGGGATTAATGTAAAAGTGGTGGAAAAAGCCGTTTTTCCACGGTTTAGTATTGGCGAAAGCCTGATCCCGCAGTGCATGGACAATCTTGAAGAAGCGGGTCTTCTTGAAGCAGTTAAAAAAGCAGGATTTCAAAAGAAATTCGGAGCGCGGTTTATAAAAGGTTCCCAGGTTGGGGAATTCGATTTCAGCCAGAAATTCGGGAAAGGATGGGATTGGACCTGGCAGGTTCCCCGGGCCGATTTTGATTTGGTTTTAGCTGAAGAAGCCCAAAATCAAGGAGTAGATATTCTTTTTAGTGCAGAAGTGATCAATGTCGAATTTGAAGGAAACAGATCAATTACAACATTAATGGACAAAGTTGGTGAAATAGGGCAGATCCAGGCGAATTTTATCATCGATGCCAGCGGTTTTGGAAGAGTGCTTGCCAAACAACTGAAACTGGAAGCAAAACCCCAGATCGCGGCTCATTCCTCTATTTTTACTCATATAAAAGAAACTGACAGGCCAAAGGGAAAAGAAGGTGAACTCATCACCTTTGAAGTACTGAGCACAAAAGTCTGGTTTTGGTATTTCCCTTTTTCCAACGGAAATTCAAGTCTGGGCTTTGTGGCGCCAAATGAATGGTTTGATCAATTTTCGAAAGATAATAACTTTGCTTTTCAGGAAATGTTGAAAAAACTGGAGAATTACAAAGGTAGGTTTGATGAAAGCCCCTTTTTATTTGAACCAATGAAGATGGAAAACCTATCCAAAAATGTAACCCGATTATATGGAGATGTCTATGTGCTGACCGGCAACAGCGCCGAATTTTTGGACCCCGTATTTTCCTCGGGGGTTGCCTTTGCTACCACTTCCGGATTATTGGCCGCTAAACTCGCATTAAGACAACTCACTCACCAAAAAGTAGATTGGCAAAAAGAATATGTAGAATATATCCAAAAAGGGGTGAATGTATTTTCAACCTATGTAAAGGAATGGTATTCGGGGAATTTGCAAAAGATAATTTTCCATCCCAATCCAAATCCCGGGATCAAGGCACAAATTTGCGCGGTTTTGGCAGGTTATGTTTGGGATGAGAGCAATCCGTTTGTAAAAAAACACGAGCGAATAGTAAAAAATGTAGCCGCATTGATCGAAATGGAAGAAAATAATAAGAAAGCTTAAAGGATAAATATTTGAGGCCAAAGGGTTTACTTACAACCTTGGATTTATTCCCGAAAAAAGATTTAAAAGGTTTGCGTGGTACATAGGTAAAAGTTACATTTGCAACCGCAAAATACTTGCTAAGTTCATTTAAAAGGAGAGTTGCCAGAGTGGTTAATGGAGCAGTTTGCTAAACTGTCGACGAGCAATTGTCGCATGAGTTCGAATCTCATACTCTCCGCTTGCTAATTTTTAGTTCTAATCCAGGTTTGAGGATTGGAATTTGGCCCCGATGCTTCGGGGTGTTAATTGAAATTTTACAGCTATAGCTGTAATTCGGGGTGTAGCGTAGCTCGGTTATCGCGCCTGCTTTGGGAGCAGGAGG
>JAENXB010000369.1 GCA_016649785.1 Flavobacteriaceae bacterium | reverse complement strand
TTTTTAAAGTTACTTAACCTCGTGGTATCATGATTTGTAATAAAACTAAAATTCAGGTTCCCAAAATCGTGGTAAACAGCGCCGCCACCTGAGATTCTTCGCACCACGTGCAGGTTATTCTTTTCAACATATTCGTGGTTAATTTCTTCTAAAGTGTTCTGGCTTCTGCCAATAATGATGGAAGGTTCGTTGATGTAAAACAGCAAATAATCCGATTGTGAATTGAAATTGCGAAGTGCATATTCCTCCAAGGCAAGGTTTAGCCTTGGGTTGGTGTGGCCTTCATTTTCTATAAATATCATAATTGGTGAGAATTAATTAAAAAACAAAGTAAAGAATTATTACTGGACAAATTAGTCTTTTTTATAGAAAACCTATTTTTATTCTAAATAAATTAATAGCTTTAGTAATAAATAAATTAGTGTACTTTTTTTAGAAAGTGATTTCTTTTACAAGTAAAAATATTGAAGCAATTATTTAATAATCCCATAAAGCAGCCCCCTTATGAGCAGAGATCCATATCAAATAAAGAAAAAATTGACGACCTCAAAAGGTGATTTCACTTTTTACAGTCTTGCGGAACTCGAAAGTCAAGGGCATAAAATTCACAAGTTGCCCTTTTCCATCCGAATTTTGTTGGAGAATGCTTTGCGTAATTTTGATGATTTTGCAGTGACTAAAGAAAATATTGAAACCCTTCTGAACTGGGTTCCAAAAGGTTCTGATAAGGATATTCCGTTTAAGCCCGCTCGTGTTTTGATGCAGGATTTTACGGGTGTTCCGGCGGTGGTGGATATTGCTGCGTTGCGTGCGGAAGTTGCCAGAAGAGGGAAAAATCCGGACATCATCAATCCGTTAATACCTGTTGATTTGGTGATAGACCACTCGGTTCAGGTAGATTATTTCGGAGCTGGTTATGCATACAAACGCAATATGGAAGAGGAATATAAACGCAATACAGAACGTTATCAATTTTTGAAATGGGCACAAAAATCCTTTGACAATCTGAGTGTTGTTCCTCCCGGAATGGGTATTTGCCATCAGGTAAATCTGGAATACCTTTCAAAAGGGGTTATTGAACGAAATGGGGAGGTTTTTCCGGATACTTTGGTGGGAACCGACAGTCACACGCCAATGGTAAATGGAATTGGCGTGGTGGCTTGGGGCGTTGGTGGCATTGAAGCCGAAGCTGCCATTTTGGGTCAGCCCATATATTTTATTATGCCGGAAGTGATTGGTTTAAAACTTACAGGAAAGCTTCCTGTAGGCGCAACGGCAACCGATCTTGTTTTAACCATTGCCGATTTACTTAGAAAATTTGGAGTTGTCGGGAAATTTGTGGAGGTCTTTGGCTCTGGGTTAAGCAATCTTTCTGTGCCGGACAGAGCAACCATTGGCAATATGTCGCCCGAATTTGGGTGTACCATCACCTATTTTCCCATTGATGATAAAACATTGGAGTATATGCGAAAAAGCAATCGCTCCGAAGAACAAGTTACCCTTGTGGAAACGTATTGTAAAACCAATATGCTTTGGCGCGAAAATGAAGATAAGATTACTTATACCAATGTTTTGGAATTGGA
>JAENXB010000010.1 GCA_016649785.1 Flavobacteriaceae bacterium | reverse complement strand
GCATACTTATTTTTATTTGTGGTAAAACAAAAATAATCAACTTTTTTATCTATCCCCTTCGGGGTTTTCTTTTTCGGCTACGCCTTCAAAGAAAACCCCGAAGGGGATGAAATGCCATTAACAATGTGGTGAAACTTTACATATAAGTAATATTATAATTGCACTTATTTCTGCTTTCATTGGAGGCTCTATCTCTCTATATCTTTACAAAAAAGGGATTGAAGATAAAAAGCAAAATGAGAAATTGAATGAAATAAAAAATAATTACAAAAAGAAAAGGTTTTTTGTTTCTGGAATAAAGTCTATCTCATTTTTTATAACCAAACAAAAAGAAGAAATCCAAAAACTCATCGAAGAAATCGATTCAAGTAAAAACTCCAATTTACAACTTTCAATAATGTCTGAATTGAAATTATCAGATTTGAAAGAAATACCCATAAAGGACTTATTCGAAATTTTTGTTCTTAATTCTGATGGAAATTTCGAAAAAAATTCCGTTCAATTCACCAATCTGAAAAATTCACTTTTAAATATCAAAAAAATAATAAAAAAAGAAGAATCTAATAATTCAATGTATAGAGATGAAGTGAATAAGATTGGAACAGGATGGAATTTAAATATTAGCCAATTGAATCAAGAATGTGATTTACTTATAAAATCAAACGACTTGTCAACCATTGAAAATGACATATTAAATCAACTAAAACCAATTTTTATCGATAATCAACCTAAAATTGAAAATAATATAATTTCATCTTTTAATGAGTTAATTCAACCCATTAGAGAAGTTTTATTTGAAAGTAAATATCAAAAAAATCTTTCAGCACTTTTTATTAATTTTATTAGATTAACAACTGATTGTAACCAGTTACATCAAATGCATTTATTGATTCAAGAAGATAGAAAAAAGTGTTTAACACTTACGTCTGAAAATTTAGACCGACTAAACAATACTATTGATAGCACATTAAAAGAATTACAATCTGTATAAAATCCAGCGTTCAACACAAAGTAACAAACAACAAAGCCGACAAGAACACGTCCTACTCTCCCTACTTGCAACCAAGACCCTTAGCAACAATACAAAAAAAATTGTATAAAAGATATATTGTACATATATTTGTACTTTATAAAATACAATATTATGCAAATAACAACAGTTTCGGACTTTAGAAAAGACATTAAAACTTACTTGGACAGAGTTGTAAAAAACTTTGAGACTTTGATTATAAATCGTGGAAAAGATAATGGGATCGTCGTTATGTCTTTACAAGAGTACAATTCTTTAATGGCTACAAATCACGAATTATCCTCTCGAAAAAATGAATTGAGATTGGATTCTGCAATTGACAAACTAAAAAGTGGTGTGACTTTCAATAAAGACCTGATCGAGAACTAATATGAAGTATATATTTGTTGACGAGTCTTGGGAGGATTATTTGTACTGGCAAAAAACAGATAAAAAAAAGTTAAAGAAAATAAATGAATTACTAAAGGAGATAGCCCGTAACCCTTTCGATGGAATTGGAAAACCTGAATCTTTAAAACACAAATACTCTGGATTTTGGTCAAGACGAATTGATAGCGAACACAGACTGATTTATCAATACAATGAAGAGGAAATATTAATTGCAAAATGTAGATTCCATTATGACTGAACAAAAAGTACTGCTGCTAATCGAGCAGACGGCTCCTCCAGAAACTGACGGAGCACGCCTCTCGCAACACTTGCATTAACAAAGACCGTCCGTTAGCACAAATAAACGTCAACAACAAACACAAATCAACAGGAAACATTTATTTGTGTTTGAAAGCCATTATGATTTCGACCCAGAAGTTCTTCTATTAGAATAATGTGAAAGGGATAAAACCTGGTAATAACATCGGGTTCTTATTTTTATATGATTTAGGACCAGTAGGTGGGTTGGATAAAAGATTAAATAGTCATTTTCTTTTTTTCGACCCCATATATACCTCCCAAGCTTCGTCAGCTTCTTTTTGTTGTTGATTAAACAATTTCTCACGGATTTCATCTGAAGGATTTTTGGGAATAAATGGTTTCAGTATTTTGTGATAATCAATAAATGTACTCTGTCGGTTGGTATTAATTCGTTCTTCCTTTTCTCCATTATCATATGAAACATAACCTTTATTATCATCATATTTTTCGACTACATTTCCTTTTTCATTGTATTTGATGTACGTAAAAGGATGGTCCAGGTTATCGTATCGAAAACTTAACTTACCACTTTCAAAATATCCTATTCTTTTAACTCTTCTTGTACTATCGAAATATTGATTCCAGTCCTTAAGAACACCAGTCTCGTAATATGTTTTACTCTCACTAAGTTTATTGCCATCATGATAACTGGTGGATGTTTTAATTTTACCGTTCTTGTGGTAGGTAGTAGAATCACCTGGACCTCCTATAAAGGTTTCGTGTTCTTGCAGCAGTTCTCCATTTTCATTCCAATCAATAAGTTCATTAAAGTGGGTAATATTATTTATAGAACGAAAGGATTTCTTATTACCGTTTTTATAATATGATTTTAAAATAATTGTATCTCCTTCTTTTTTAGCCTTTATTCTGACCTTACCATCTTTTTTAAAGGCCGTGTCAAAATCAGCACCATTTGAATTAAGAACATCAAATTTTCTACAGAAATCGCTATCGAAGAAATGATGATAAGGTAATGGCAATTCAGGAGACACATAAATATCCTTTAAAGGTTCCGTTGCATATAAGAATTCAAAATCGTTTATTGGAAAATCTTCACTTTTAAGAGCCTCATACAAATCAAAGTTATTAGAACTCAAATTCCGAAAAAAGCAGTCCAACGAATCAACAGAGATAAGCATCCCCATTTTGTTATACTTAAAAATTTTGAAAGTTTTTAAGGATTCCTTCCAATATCTAAAATCAGAGATTTTATTAATGGATAAATATCTTTCACGGGCGACAAAATCTAATCTGTCGATATCGAATTCTTCTAACTCCCTATCATAAAAAACGGATTCACCAGGCTTCCAGTTTCCACCTGGTACAACATTAAGCAATACACCTTCTTTGAAGCATTTGCGGCCTAATTTGTAAATCACCAGTTTCTCAAGAAAGAGGGCTTCCTTCTCGTATAAATAAGGAAAAAGAACTTCTATCTTTACTTGTAGTTCGGCATTTTGGATTTCTTGAATACGAAGATATTTGTGGATATTGGATATGTTTTTCCCTTTTTCATTTAGGTGGGACTTAAGTCTGTTTCCACTCCCTTTTCCAATGTAAAAGATTTCCTTATCTCTAGGGTCGATTAATGCGTAAACGTAATATTTATCTTTCATAATTATCCCCTTACTCTTTGTCCCATTTCTCCCCAAATATTGTCCTAAAGAAATTCATATGGTTGCACTTCTGGTTGGTCAGAAATACAGCCAATAAAAAAACCTATTAGTATTTTTGCCATAAATTTTGTTTTTAATTAAATTTAAAAATATATTTTATCTATAAAAAATAAAATGACAGGAATACTAAAAGCGACAATTATCGTTATTACGCCTATTCTTACTGTTGTTAATTCAAATCTACTAAAAGGTATTGCGGTTGTATTTTGGCGTGGGCTTATTATTTGTTTGATTTTAGCTTTTATTCTATTAAAAAATGATACACCTAAATAATCAAGTTTTTTCGGCATCAAGTATTCATCCAAATATTTTGGGTCGTGTTCTTTATAAACTAACCTTTTTGGATTTTCACGAACCTTTGGGAATATATGCGAAGCAAAGTCACTCGTCACATAAGTCAGGTTTCCATTCGTCTTATCAATTTCGTATAAGTCAAAAATATCAGGAACATCATAAAATTCGTAATTAAGATATTTTTTATTCGGGAAGTATTCCTTTTGCCAGTGAGACAAAGCCATTGACATATTCAAATGTTCTTTTTTTGTGTCTTTATGTTTTACTCTCATTCGGTTTTTATCAAATGTGTGGTAACGGTAAACTGTACGAGTATGGCAGATTGTGTGGAACTTTCCTGTCTAACGGCTATGCAGTTTGAGCTGGTTACAAACCTTGAAATTTAGCATAAACCCTTTTGTACGGAATGTTATTTTATTCACTCCCAAATGTAGCTGATTCAAACAGGGCATCCAAGGGACTTCTTAAAGTTTTGCTGTTTTATTCCCAAAAATATGGGTTCAAACCTTGGTGATTTTGATTATGCAATGCCCCAATGACCATCTGGATACACAAAATATTAACCCAACCATTGGTGTTAATTGTTTAGCAAAACTGTGCTGCTGGGTAGCATGCTATTCCATAATTCGGTAAGTAAGATTGTTTGTCAGACACCTTATCAGAGGAATTTGATAGATGAGAATCTATAAGCAGTGAGGTAAAGGATATAATTGAATTTGGAACTTTTATCCCGAAAGTTTGACATTTTTTGTTTCAAATCAAAATTTCAGTGCAACCTCAAACATTTATGTTTCTTTGGTGAGTAAAATTTTAATTAATCTTACTTTTGAAAACTAAAACCGAATCTTGTTGAAACGTCTTTTATTTCCCTTTCTTTCGATCTTGTTCATTTTTGCCTGTAAAACCGACAGGAAAAACCCTTCCGGTTTAAATCAATCGGGAGACACATTATCAGTTACATATGCCAAAGGCTTTTCGATCGTTCAATATGAGGGATATAAAATTGTAAACGTAAAAAACCCCTGGCCCGAAGCTGATAAAACATATAGTTATCTGTTGGTGGAAAATGAGTCGAAGGTTTACTCAAAAATTAAATACGATCACCGGATCCATATTCCGGTGAGTAAAATTGTAGTGACTTCCACAACCCACATTCCCTCCCTTGAAGCTTTAAACCGGGAAAGCAGCCTGGTGGGTTTCCCCGGCCTGGATTATATTTCTTCAGAAAAAACCAGGGGACTAATCAAAGAAAATAAGATCACCGAACTGGGAAAAAACGAGGCTATCAATACTGAAGTCCTGATTTCCTTAGAACCTGATGTAGTGATTGGTTTTGCGGTAAACGGAAACAACAAAACCTTTAATACCATCGAAAAAAGCGGAATCCCGGTGGTTTTTAACGGCGATTGGATAGAAGAATCCCCTCTTGGAAAAGCCGAATGGATCAAATTTTTTGGCGCTTTTTTCAATCTTTCCGATGAAGCTGAACAGCTATTTAATGAAGTGGAAAAAGCTTATAATGATGCCAAAGAATTGGCAAGATCGTCTGCGGAAAGACCCAGCGTTTTAAGCGGTTCTATGTATAAGGATCAGTGGTATGTTCCGTATGGAAATGCCTGGCAGGCCCAGTTTATAAAAGATGCGAATGCTGAATATATCTATGCCGACACCAAAGGAAGTGGCAGTATGGCACTTGCCTTTGAAACCGTTTTAAGCGAGGCTCAAAACACAGAATTTTGGGTGGCCCCGGGACAATTTAAATCCTACGAGCATTTGATGGAGACATCTTCCCATTATAAGCAGTTTGATGCGGTAAAAAACCGGAAAGTTTTCACTTACAGCAATACGACGGGAGAAACCGGCGGGGTTTTATATTATGAGCTGGCACCTAACCGACCCGATTTGGTATTAAAGGATCTCATCTCGATATTTCACCCGAAGCTGTTGCCGGATTATGAAACAACATTTTTTAAACCCCTGAAATAAATGCCCGGTTCCAAAAAATACAAAGGACTTTTATTGATATTATTATTTACAGTGGTCGTAATGGCTTTTGTAAATATCAGTTTTGGGTCGGTTAATATTCCTTTTAAAGACATCCTCGCAACCTTATTTCAGGGGGAAGTGAGCAGAGATAGTTTTCGGTATATTATTCTGGAATATCGCTTGCCAAAAGCCATGACGGCAATTTTAACAGGTTCCGGCCTGGCGATAAGCGGTTTATTGATGCAAACCCTGTTTCGAAACCCGCTTGCAGGGCCTTATGTGCTAGGATTGAGCAGCGGAGCCAGTTTAGGAATTGCTTTGGTTATTATGGGGTCTTCCCTGTTTGGCGGAATAACTGCAACTTTACTGTTATCAAAATGGAGTTTGGTACTCGCGTCAAGTATTGGGAGTTTAGTAGTGTTATTAGCAGTTTTACTGGCTTCGGCCAGGTTAAGGGATACTATGGCCATTCTTATAATTGGGTTGATGTTTGCCAGCCTAACTGCCGCGATTGTTAGCGTACTTGCATTCTTTAGTCCGGCCGCCCAACTTCAGCAATATATATTCTGGTCCTTCGGGAGTTTAGGAAACCTTGCCTGGGAAGAAGTTTTTATATTGACGATCTTCTGGTTTATAGGTATCTTATTATCCATTACCTGCATCAAAAATTTAAATACACTTCTCCTGGGTGAGCAATACGCAAAAAGCCTTGGGGTTAGCATTAGAAAGAACAGGATAATTATTATAATTGCCACCAGCTTATTGGCGGGGAGCATTACGGCTTTTGCGGGCCCGATCGCATTTATAGGTTTGGCGGTTCCGCATTTGATCCGACAGATAATCCCGGTAAACGATCACCGTATTTTATTGCCGGCCGTGATACTGGGAGGCGCTATTTTAATGTTGATTTGCGATATTGTCGCACAATTGCCGGGAAGTGAATACACCTTACCAATAAACGCCATCACTTCTTTAATAGGAGCGCCTGTTGTGATCTGGTTATTGGTTAGAAAACGAAAATTTTTATTTTAGCTATCAAAACATTTAACTCAAATATCGTCCTCAGTTCAAAGAACCTGAATATCGGGTATCGAAATAAAAAGGCAGAAACGCTAATTGCTTCCAATATCAATATTGAAATTGGTGAAGGAGAATTAGTTGCTGTAATTGGGGTAAATGGAGTGGGAAAATCCACCTTGTTACGCAGCCTGAGCGGGGTTCAGGAAATTTTAAACGGAGAGGTCTTCATAAATGGATCTCCGTTAAAAAAACTTTCTTCCCAACAGCTTGCCGAACAAATAAGCGTGGTGCTTACAGAACAGCCCATATCAAAAAATTTAAGCGTTTTTGAATTGATCGCACTGGGAAGGCAACCTTACACCAATTGGATTGGCACGCTTTCTTCAAATGACATCGGCCATATAAAACAAGCAATTAAATTGGTGGATATTGAAAGCATCCAATATAAAAAATGTTACGAGTTAAGCGATGGCCAACTTCAAAAAGCACTGATAGCAAGGGCGCTTGCACAAGACACGCCTTTGGTGATTTTGGACGAACCAACAACACATCTCGACATTTACCACCAGGCTTATGTACTTAAATTGCTTAAATCACTAAGCCTTCAAACTAAAAAAAGCATCTTGTTCTCAACCCATGAAATCAATTTAGCCTTACAACTGTGCGACAGGATCATCCTGATGGAAAAAAATAAAGTGACAATTGGAAATCCTTCGGAATTAATTGAAAATGATGTTTTTTCGAACTTATTCCCTTCAGATCTGATCGTATTTGACAAAACCTCCAATTCATTTAAGATAAAAACTTAACTTTCCAATCATTTCAGAATTCATCTTAAAATATCCAAATAGAAATTCAATTAAGTATATTTGAAAAACGATTCGCTTTTTTATGAATGAAACTATTTTGATCTCCCTCATTATTATCGGTGCCCTTGCAATTGGCGCATACATTGGCAGGTTGCTGGCCAACCTAAAAAACAAAGGAGAAACGGGAATAATCCGGGAACAAAACAATCAATTAAGACTTCAAATTGAAGAACATAAAAATCTATATTCCAATAATTTAGATTCTTTAAAGAAAGATGCATCCGAAGCGAAATTTCAGATTGAAAGACAACTTCAAAAAACAGAAGAAGATCGGGAATCCATCAGAAATGAAAAAGAGGTTTTGAGCAACGAACTCACCCGGCGGAATTCGGAATTTAAAAATCTTCAGCAAAGGAATCTGGAACAAAAAGAAGAAGTAGAAAAACTTCAGGAAAAATTCAGCAAAGAATTTGAAAACCTTGCCAACAAAATATTGGATCAGAAATCGGAAAAATTCACCCTTCTCAACAAGGAAAATATTCAGAATATATTAAATCCATTAAACGAAAAGATAAAAAATTTCGCGGAAAAAGTCGAGAAAAACAGCAACGATTTTATCGACAGGCACGCCCAACTTGGCGAACATCTTAAAAGCCTTAATGAGCAAAGCATCAAGATTAGCGAAGAAGCCAACAACCTGACCAAGGCCCTTAAAGGAGAAAATAAAACCCAGGGCAATTGGGGTGAATTAATTTTGGAACGCGTTCTGGAAAAATCAGGTTTGGTAAAAGACCGGGAGTATTTTGTGCAAAAAGTCTACGCCGATACCGAAGGAAATAAGGTTTTACCTGATGTTATAATTCATTTGCCCAATGACAAAAGAATGGTGATAGATTCTAAAGTCTCATTGACGGCTTATGAAAAATATGTCAATGAGAATGATGAAAAGTTGAAAAACAGCCATTTAAAAGATCATTTGAAATCACTGATCACACATATAAACCAGTTGAGTTCCAAGAAATATGAAGATCTGTATAAAGTTGAATCCCCGGATTTTGTTTTAATGTTCATACCTATAGAACCCGCCTTATATCTGGCTCAAAATGCCGACAATTCGTTTTTTTACACGGCTTTTCAAAAAAACATCCTTTTGGTAAGTCCCACCACTTTATTATCTACTTTAAGAACCATAGATACGATCTGGAGCAACGAAAAACAGCAGCAAAATGCCATTGAAATAGCAAATCACGCTTCGTCGCTTTATCACAAATTTAAATTATTACTGGATGATCTTGAAATTGTGGGAAATAGGTTAAAATCAACTTCCACGGCTTATGAAACTTCAATGAAAAAGCTTACCGGGAACCAAAATTTAATTAAAGACATAGATAAACTGGAGGAACTTGGTATTTCCCCAAAACAGAAAATTAGTCAAACCTGGCTTTTAAAGGCGACTACAGAAAACGGGGACGAGAAACTATAAGTTGTACAAAACATCCATGAGAATAAAATTTCTCTCACTGGGAAATGCCAATATGGATGTTACAGGTGTCCGCTAAAAAAATAATATAAACTGATGAAATTAACTTTGAAATTATTTGCCTTGCTGCTGTTTGGAACGTTGATTTCTCAGGCGCAAACTTATTTTCCATCTAACGGAAATTGGGAGCACAAAACACCGGCCGATCTCAATATCAAATCGGATAAAATGAAGGAAGCTGTAGACTTTGCGATGGAAAATGAATACAGTGAACCCAGGGATCTAAGGCTGGCTATTTTAAAAGGATTTGAAAAGGAACCTTTTCATGAAATTAATGGTCCTACCAAAAAACGCGGCGGACCTGCAGGAATAGTCCTTAAAAACGGTTATATAATTGCCCAATGGGGCGATGTAAAGCGGGTTGATATGACCTTTAGCGTAACAAAAAGTTTCCTCTCCACTACTGCACTTCTGGCGTTGGAAGAAAATTTAATCGCAAATGCAGAGGAGCCTGTTATCAATTATGTTTGGGATGGAACTTTTGACGGGGAACACAACCATAAAATAACCTGGCAACATTTATTAAACCAATCCTCTGACTGGAGTGGGGAATTATGGGGAGGTTATGACTGGGCAGACAGGCCACCTTCCACCGGAGGTTTGGACGATTGGAAAAACAGGACTCTAAATGAACCGGGTACGGTTTTTAAATACAACGATGTACGGGTAAATCTTCTTGCATACTCCCTGCTACAGGTTTGGCGCAAACTACTGCCGCAGGTATTAAAAGAAAAAATAATGGATCCAATAGGAGCTTCTTCTACCTGGAGATGGTATGGTTATGACAATGCGTGGATCAATGTTGATGGGATTAAAATGCAATCTGTTACCGGTGGAGGACATTCCGGTGGTGGGATGTTTATTAATACTGAAGATATGGCGCGTTTTGGATTGTTATTTTCCCGGAATGGAAAATGGAAAGGAGAACAACTATTATCTGAAAATTTAATTGAACAGGCACTCCTGCCTTCTAAAGCCAATTCTAATTACGGGTATATGTGGTGGCTTAATCAAAAAGGCAGCAGGCATTGGAAAGGATTGCCCGAAGATCTGTACTATGCCGCGGGTTTTGGAGGGAATTTCATTGTAATAGACCGTCAACGGGATCTTGTAATTATTACCCGATGGCTGGAACCATCAAAGATTGAAGAATTTATCAATAAAGTTTATCAAACCCTGTAACATGAAAAAAACACTATTCTATATCCTTGGAGCAATTTTCTTTTTATTTATTTCTTATTTCGCCTTTGTATATTATGTCCCGTATAGTGAAGGAACACGTTCCGGGGAACTCATAAAATTCAGCCGGAAGGGTGTGATATTTAAAACCTGGGAAGGTGAGATAAGCCAGGGAATAAGCGGGGCGCAGATCTTTCAATTCTCGGTTCTGGATAGAGATAAAGATGTTATAAAAAAACTTCAGGAGAACGAAGGTAAATATGTAAAACTCACCTATGTGGAGAGGTACGCAACCTTTATATTTTGGGGAGACACCAAATATTTTATACAAAACGTAGAAGAGACAAATTCACCCCATTTCAGAGATCGATAATGAAGAGAGAACTTAAAATAATAGCCGATTCACAAATATCACTTTCCCAGTTAATGCTTCCCTCCTATTCCAATTTCAACGGAAAGATACACGGGGGATATATTTTATCCCTGCTGGATCAAATCGCTTTTGCCTGTGCTTCCAAACATTCACGGGCTTATTGCGTAACTGCCAGCGTGGATACGGTAGATTTTCTGAGTCCCATTGAGATAGGGGAATTGGTAACTTTGAAAGCCTCGGTTAATTATGTTGGAAATAGTTCCATGATAATAGGCATTCGCGTAGAAGCCGAAAACATTCAGACCGGAGTTGTCAAACATTGCAATTCTTCTTATTTTACTATGATTGCCAAAGATGAAGCCGGAAATTCGATTCCCGTACCGGGATTAATTCTAAAAGATGACAATGATATCCGTCGATTTATAAAGGGTATTAAAAGAAATAAAATAAAGTTGAAACGAAAAAAGGAATTTCAGGAAACCAGCTTTTCTTCAGAAGAATATTTGCATTTACTGGAAGATTTCCATGTGAAAATTGAACGTAATTGAAGGCGCATGGGTTTATAATCGCCTTATTTGTCGCTATTTTATTGGCATATCTATTTCCAACTGCCCTAAGCGATCTGCCTTTAAAGCAAATTACCAATATTGGAATTGGATTGATTTTCTTTTTCTACGGACTTAAACTTGCGCCTTCAGAGTTGAAATTAGGCTTTTTAAACTATCGTTCACATATTTTAATACAACTCACCACCTTTGTGGTGTTTCCCCTTCTCACCCTGTTGTTTATTCCGTTTTTTGATGGCGGGCTGCAATCCAGGCTTTGGTTGGCCATCCTTTTTCTGGGAGCTCTGCCCTCCACGGTTTCATCGGCAGTTATAATGGTAGCAATAGCCAGGGGAAACCTCCCAACCGCTATTTTTAATGCAACCATATCAGGATTGATCGGAATTGTGGCTACCCCACTTTGGTTAAGTATTTTTATGATGAAATCCGGGGAGTTTGAAATCCTGGATATATTGTTAAAACTTTTCCTTCAAGTTTTGTTGCCATTGATAATCGGGCTGTTATTACAACCATATTTAGGGAAAATGGCACGTTTCCATAGTTCTAAATTAAGCTTATTTGACAAATCGGTAATTGTACTGATCGTCTTTAACAGCTTCAGCAATTCCTTTACCTCAAATTTATTTGATACTATCAAAGTACTGGATCTCTTGAAATTATTCGGAATTGTACTTGTCTTGTTCTTCCTGATTTACGGGTTGATAGGTTATGTTTGCAAGCTGATGGACTTCGGTTTAAAAGATACCATTACCGCCAAATTTTGCGGAAGCCAAAAATCACTGATTCACGGTACGGTTATGGTCAAAATTATTTTTGGAAACTCCGCGAGCCTGGGTCTTTTCCTTTTGCCAATTATGTTTTACCATATTTTACAACTGCTTTTGATCTCAATTTTTGCCGAAAATTACCGGAAGCGAACTCTTCAGCAAAGCAGTAACTAATCAATATTTAGAGCTTGTTTTTACCTTCAGGATTTTTTAAAGATACACCGCATACCTGGCGGCATTGATGGTAAATAAGACCCATCCAATTACCAATAGCAAACCTCCAAGGGGAGTTACCGGGCCTAAAAAACGAAGTTTTTTCCCACTTGCGGCACTTAAAGTAAGTCCGTAAATACTGAAAGAGAACAAAAAAACACCAATTATAAGACTCCAACCCATAATTTGTTGAGAGGTTTCCATAAACGGAAAAGAAATTCCTGTTATTATAAGCAAAAGGGCGTGGTACATTTGATATTTAACACCGGTTTCAAAACTTTTCAGCTGATCTTCGTTAAACTTCGATTTTAAAGCGTGTGCACCGAATGCTCCAAGAATTACCGCCAGACCACCGTAAACACCACCAAAAATTAATATAATTTCTTTCATCTAAATAAATTTAAAAGCTAAAATTAAGGTAAATAAAACCCTGATCTACTTAAAAAATACAATTTATGGTACCTTTAGAAAAAATTGTCAAATTATGAGAAAATCTTTTTTTATTGCCGCGATTTCCGTGCTGTTTATAACAAGTTGCAGCCAAAAGATCGTAGGAACCTGGAATATAGACCAGTATGAAATTAACGACCAAAAAGGTCAGAAAGCTGTCTTGAAAAATGCCGGAGAGATCACTTTGAAAAAGAATGGAACCGGTGAGAAAAATGTAAGGTACAGCATCTTCAGTAATGATTACAGCGACATTCAACCTTTCAAGTGGAATTTAGAGGAAACAAATTTGACTATTACCGGATCAAACCCTAAAGAAGAATCCGATTTTAATAAAACCTGGATCGTAATTACCAACAAAAGCAAAAAGCAGGTCTGGAAATCTACAGATGGCAGCACTACTGTTCAGGTTTTAGAACTTAGCAAGAAGTAATATCCTTTAGTTTATCAATAAAAAAGGCGGCCTAAATTCATTTTTAGGCCGCCTTTTTTATATATAGATTTTTTTACTTGCTCAAATACATTCTTCTTCTGGCATACAAATCATAAAATGTATCATCCTTAAGACTGTCTATAAAAAGGATGCTTTCCCCTGTACTCTTCATTTCGGGTCCCAATTGTTTATTTACATTAGGGAATTTATTGAAAGAAAATACCGGTTGTTTGATCGCATATCCCTTCAATTTAGGCTTAAAATCAAAATCGGTTACTTTATTATGTCCCAACATTACCTTGGTTGCATAATTCACATAAGGTTCTCCATAAGCTTTTGAAATAAAAGGCACTGTTCTCGAAGCACGTGGATTGGCTTCAATTATGTAAACCTTTTCATCTTTTATGGCAAACTGAATGTTTATGAGCCCCACAGTGTGTAAAGCCAAAGCAATTTTATTTGTGTGGTCAATGATCTGTTGCATTACCAGATCTCCCAGATTAAAAGGAGGAAGCAAGGCATTGGAATCACCGGAATGTATTCCGCAAGGCTCGATATGCTCCATTATTCCAATTATATAGACATTTTCTCCATCGCAAATTGCATCGGCTTCCGCTTCAATTGCTCCATCCAGATAATGATCCAGCAATAATTTGTTATTCGGAATTTTGCGGAGCAGATCAACTACATGGGCTTCAAGTTCATCTTTATTTATAACGATTTTCATTCCTTGTCCACCAAGTACATAAGATGGCCTGACCAAAATTGGAAATTTCAGTTCATCTGTCAATGCCAGGGCTTCATCGGCAGTTTCAGCAATTCCAAATTCGGGATATGGAATATCATTTTCCTGAAGCAGTTTTGAGAAGCTTCCTCTGTCTTCGGCTAAATCAAGGGATTGGTATGTTGTTCCAATAATCTTAATTCCGTATCTGTCTAATTTCTCAGCCAGTTTTAGCGCGGTTTGTCCTCCCAACTGAACGATCACCCCTTCGGGTTTTTCGTGCCGGATAATATCGTAGATATGCTCCCAATAGACCGGTTCAAAATATAGCTTGTCGGCCACATCAAAATCGGTTGAAACCGTTTCAGGATTACAATTGATCATTATAGTCTCATAACCACATTCAGCCGCAGCCAGAACCCCGTGAACGCAACTGTAATCAAATTCTATTCCCTGGCCAATCCTGTTTGGTCCGGAACCCAGTACCACTATTTTTTTCTTTCCGGTTACCACGCTTTCATTGTCAACATAACATTTCCCGTCCGGGGTTTCTATTTCAGCTTCAAAAGTGGAATAGTAATATGGGGTTTGCGCTTTAAATTCGGCGGCACAAGTATCTACCAATTTAAAGATCCTGTTTATTCCAAAGGCATCCCTTTTATTGTAAACCTCGCTTTCCAAACAATCAAGCATGTGCGCTATTTGCCTGTCTGCAAAACCTTTTTGTTTGGCTTCCAGCAACAATTCCTTCTGTAAACTGTCAATATTATACTTTGAAACTTCAACTTCAAGGGCATAAAGTTCCTCATATTGTTTAAGGAACCACATATCTATTTTGGTGATTTCGTGGATGCGGCTTAACGGAATTCCGATCTGAATTGCATCATAAATCACAAAAACCCTATCCCAGCTTGCAAAGGTGAGTTTTTCAATAATTTCATCGTATTTGGTATAGCCCTTTCCATCGGCACCAAGGCCGTTTCGGCTAATTTCGAGAGATTGGGTGGCTTTGTGAAGCGCTTCCTGAAAAGATCTTCCTATTCCCATTACTTCCCCTACAGATTTCATTTGAAGGCCAAGCGTGCGATCACTTCCTTCGAATTTATCGAAGTTCCACCGCGGGATCTTTACAATTACATAATCCAGACTTGGTTCAAATAAAGCCGAAGTAGATTTGGTAATTTGATTTTCCAGTTCATCTAAATGATAGCCAATAGCCAGTTTTGTGGCAATTTTGGCAATTGGATATCCTGTAGCTTTAGATGCCAAGGCAGAAGATCTGGAAACCCGGGGGTTAATTTCAATGGCAATAATGTCTTCATTTTCGTCCGGGCTCACTGCAAATTGAACATTACATCCACCGGCAAAATCACCTATACTACGCATCATTTTAATGGCCATATCGCGCATACGCTGATAAGTAGTATCGCTAAGAGTCATTGCCGGGGCAACCGTTATGGAATCTCCGGTATGAATTCCCATTGGATCCATATTCTCGATAGAACATATAATAACAACGTTGTCATTTCTATCCCTTAAAAGTTCCAGTTCAAATTCTTTCCAACCTACTAAGGCTTTATCTATAAGCACCTCGTGAATTGGCGATGCTTCAAGTCCTCTGGTGAGCAATTCATCAAAGTCTTCCGCCTTATGCACAAAGGCCGCCCCGCTTCCACCCAGGGTAAAAGAGGCACGGATAACCAGTGGAAAACCGAATTCCTGAGCCGCCTCTTTTCCTTCCAAATAAGAAGTAACAATTCTTGCTGGTGCCACCGGGATCCCGATCTTATCCATAAGGTCTTTAAATTTCTCACGGTTTTCGGTAATGTTGATAGCATCAATATCAACCCCTATAAGTTTTACTCCAAAATCCTTCCAGATACCCTTTTCATCTGCTTCAATACATAAGTTTAAAGCGGTTTGCCCACCCATGGTTGGCAAAACGGCATCCAGGTTGGGATGTGCCTTAAGGATTTCTAAAATAGATTTTGTGGTAAGAGGTTTCAAATAAACATAATCGGCCATGGACGGGTCGGTCATGATGGTCGCGGGGTTGGAATTTATCAGAATAGTCTCTATTCCTTCTTCTCTCAAAGATTTTAAAGATTGGGCACCCGCGTAATCAAATTCGCAGGCCTGACCAATTACAATCGGTCCGGAACCAATTATTAAAACACTTTTAATCTGATTGTTTTTCGGCATTTTAAAGAGGAAATTATTATTTTACAAAAATAGGAATCGTTTGAATATAAAAAAAGGCGTTACTTAAAAAAGTAACACCTTAATATTTTGATACTAATTTTCACTAGTGTTTGTGTCTTGTCTCAGAGGATACAGATAATTTTTTTCTACCTTTTGCTCTTCTTCTAGCCAGCACTTTTCTTCCGTTCACACTTGCCATGCGCTCTCTGAAACCGTGCTTATTTTTTCTTTTTCTCTTAGATGGTTGAAACGTTCTTTTCATTTTATTATCTTTAAATCTCTATGGAAACCTTAGTTTAATTAGTTTTAAGCCTTTCTTTAAAACTGCGGGCAAATATACAAAGACTTTGATATCTTCCAAAAACTAAATAAAAAAATTTTTTAATAGTTTTTACTAACTTTGCACACTGAAAAAAACACCACCCAATATGTTTAACAAAAATATCAAATTAGTTATAACCGGAATTATAATTTCTGTTGCCATTTGGCAATTTACCCTTGGAAACATTGGGAACGGAATTATGTATATTCTGATTTCAACAATATTTATTTTTCTGTATTTTAAAAATGAAATGATCCTAATTGCATTTTTAAGATTGCGAAAACAAGATTTTGCGGGCGCAAAAAAATGGCTCGATAAAATAAAAAATCCTGAAACAGCGCTTACACAAGGCCAACAAGGCTACTTTTGGTACCTGCATGGGCTGATGCTTTCTCAAACAAATATTACCAAGGCCGAAAAATATTTTAAAAAGGCCATAAAACTCGGTTTGTCAATGAGCCAGGATCTGGCGATGGCCAAACTCAATCTGGCTGGTATTGCAATGACCAAAAGGCGCAAGCGCGAAGCTCAAATCCTGCTAACCGAGGCAAAAAAACTGGATAAACACGGAATGTTAAAAGAGCAGATCCAGATGATGAAACAACAGATGAAAAAAATCTGATTTCATCAGAATTAAATTTTTAAGATTTTTTTAAATTTTGGTGAACCTTTTGACTAATATTTTGTCCCTTTAACGATTATTTTTCGGCATATTCTCAAGCTTACCTAACTTTGTATTAACATATTGTAAATACAATAAATGGTGAGATTTTTACTGCTGTTTTTAATCTTATATTTCACTCAACCCTCCTTTGGACAACAGGAAGAAAAAAAGATTTTCTTTTCTGAAGTTCTTTCCCAGCATTTGCCTAATTATGAAAAAAAAGCAAAAAAAGCTTATGCCCTCAGGGATTACAATCTGGGAAGGGAATTATTTGATTCTTTGGTGAAATTTGAATTAAACGAAAGTTATATGGATAACTTTAAATTTAATCAGTTAAACAGCAAAGAAATCACCTTTTACGACTTCAAAAAACCGGTGTATCTGATCACTTATTCCTCCTGGTGCGTCGCCTCTGAAGGTGAAATTCCGGCCCTAAATCAATTGGCAAGCAAATATCACGATAAAATTGACTTTGTGATTTTATTTTGGGACGATAAGAGAACCACCAGGCAGATGGCAAAAGCCTACAATGAGAACATTAAGATCCTGTATGTGGACGAAATGCAAAATAACGGCTCTTACGTTATAAGTCAGCTTAAGCACTCTCTGGGCCTTCCCACAACGTTTTTAATTGACGGAAATAAAAAGATCCTGGATATTAGGCGCGGTGTCACACATTCTTTCGGAAAAAGTTTCGAAGAATCCTTTGATCTAAACTACAATTCCATTTACGACGGGATCGCCAACCAGCTATTAGGTGAGGAAAACAATTATGCTGGCCGGCAAACTGCTGCCTTAAATTAAGGGAATCCCTAAAAATCAGAAAAAATAATTTCAGAACTAGGACCTTTGATATTTTGATACTTTTAGAATAAGAAACCTTCCTTAAATAATGTTCCAAAATTCGTGCACCTGCCTACCGGAAAAGACAGGTTCGTGGCTACACATAGAAACAAGATTCAAGACAAAAGAATAAAGAATAAAGAGAATAGAATAGAGAAAAAAAATATTCGTGCATTCGTGGCTAAAACTCAGATGTACGTTTTTTGGCCACGAATGCATGAATAATATTATAATAATCTTCCTATGATTCATTCAATAGGAATTCCAAAAACCAAAAAAAAAAAATAATAATCCGAACAAGAAATTTTGATTTTTCAGATGCTTTTAAAATCAAAAACCTCCCTTAAATAATGTTCCAACATTCGTGCATTCGTGGCTATACATAGAAACAAGATGCAAGATTCAAGACAAAAGAATAAAGAGAATAGAATAGAGAGAAAAAATATTCGTGCATTCGTGGCTAATACTTAGATTACGTTTTTGGGCCACGAATGCACGAATAATATTATAAAATCTTCCTTAGATTCATTCAATAGGAATTCCAAAAACCCTGAAAAATAATTCAGAACAAATTTTGAATCTATTTTGAAGTTTGATAATACCCCTTCTCCGGAATTTCAATATGATACATTTTCCCCTTTGCATTTGCCAAATTCGCTTCTCTCAACCAGGGATTATGTAATTTTAAGATCTTATAGTTTATATCATATTTTTGAGCAAAAATCGCGAAATTTTCAACAGATGTATCAACTTTTACGGTATAGGTAGGGATGTTTTTATACAGTTGATCTTCACCAAAATTAAACCCGTATTTTTGGGGATGTTTCATGATCTCCTTTAATGCCAAAATCCTGAACACATACCTGCCGGTTTCTTCACCCAGCAACAAATCGTAATAATTGCTAACTTCCTGTCGCTCCAATTGACGCAAAACCCCTGTATTCCCGGCATTATACGCAGCCGCTGCCATGGTCCAGGTACCAAAATTTTCTTTGGATTTTATAAGGTATTCACAAGCCACTCTGGTAGATTTTTCAATATGATAACGCTCATCTACATTATCATTTATTTCAAGTCTATAATCCTTTCCTGTTCCTTCCATAATCTGCCAAAATCCAATCGCTCCGGCAGGGGAAACAGCCTGGGTTAGTCCGCTTTCAATTACGGCCAGGTATTTAAAATCATCCGGAATTCCGTATTCTTTCAGGATCGGTTCAATAACAGGAAAGTATTTGTGCGCCCGTTTCATCAATAACAAGGCATTTGATTGCCAATAGGTATTCACCAGTAATTCCCTGTCCATTCGCTCATAAATATCGGGGTTTTCGATTGGTACCTGTTCCCCTGCTAAATTCAAATTCTCAGGCATTTTTAAGGCGTGAATAGTATAATCTTCTGTTGAATTCTCCTTTGAAACAACTTCATTTTCAGCCGTAGAAGGCCCCTCCTGCACGGCCTGAATGCTTAGTGCACAAATTGCGATCAAGCCGATACTCATCAAAAGAATTTTTAAAATTTTCATCACTTAATTTTTTTATATTTTATTGTTTTGCCAATTTTCCCGTCAGGATAATTTCAGGCAAATATTTGTTAACCCATTTATACCGGTTGACAATCATAAGATGTGTTCCTCCCTTTACGGTAATACATCCTTTGATGTATTTATATGGAAAGATCTCATCCTTGTCTCCGTGGATATGTACCAGATCTTTTATTGGTTGATCACATTCCCAGTTCACCATATTTTTTATGGCCCAATCTATATATTTAGTATTTCTTACCGATAAATACTTACGATATAAAGGAATTCTTTTTTTTAAATAATCGCCTACCGCAAACTTTTCCATATAATCGGCATAATCCAGTAAACTTGTCGGGATCAGCCTTATAAATCCTGTACTCCCGGCATATCGCATCCTTCGGGGTAACTCTTCCCTACACTTTACGCTTGATATGATGATCAATCGCCTTAAGTTAAGATAATTGCCCATCTCCTGAACTATCACCCCACCAAAAGACACGCCAATTAACACAATATTTTCATGTTTGATGTAGCGGTTCATGCGCTGGGCATAATCCTTTAAAGATTCGTTTGTAAGAGGAATTATCCATTCCAGCCAATGCATTTCAAACTGATCTTCAGGCAATTTAATATGTTCAAAGATCAAGGGGTTTGCAGCCATCCCCGGCATAAAATACACGTGGATTATTTCTTTGGTATTCGGCATTTTAACAAGTGTATAACACGAAAAGTTTAAGATTTATTGTAAATTTGTCGTTAAAATTACTGTTATTTTTTTGGCTTTCACAAAAAAGATCTATTAAAAAATTATGGGAAAAGTTTTCAATTCCTCCAGTTTACCCGGAAAAGCAAACTTTGGTTGGTTAAATGCCAATAATTCCATCAGCTATGTAAATTGTTTTAGTACAAACAGCATGCAGTCCGGGCTTCTCAGAGTCCTGAACTACGATGTAAATACTCCGGGAAGGGGATTTTTCCCCCACCCTCATGAAAACATGAAAATTATTACACTTCCATTACCGGGAGACATAAAACATCTGAATTCCAATGGCTATGAAGCAGTTGCAATGTCTAACGGCTTTGGATCCATCAGCATGTTTATTTGCATTTTGGAAATTTTGATGATGAAATATCAGCTACATATACTTAAAAGCAAAAAAATCCAAGATCTTTGGGAAACGGAAAGAATCAATTTTAAATTCCCGAAATCTTCCAGAATTCTTTTATTTGAAATACCAATGAATTAAAATATAAAATGATGAGTGAGGGAGAAATAGTTATTATCAATAACGAGTTTTTAAGACAATTTGAAGCAGTTATTAACGAAGAACTGACAATAGTGGAATATTCGCAACAGGAGCGCAAAGTTTTTCTTACCAAGTTGATCATATCAGAAAATCTAAAAGAAGGAGGTTATCTGGATACATTTTTAGAGGCACTTCTAAACAATGTTAAAGAAGGTAGCGACAAAGTGGTACCCACCTGTCCTGAAATTGCCAGATTTATGCGCAAAAACCGCAGAAAATATAAAGATTTGCTGCCTGTTGGAATAAACATTTAAACGGCTAGCGCAGGATTTACATAATTAAACCTCACAAGACCGTCTTCGTCAATTTTAACCAATTCAATTTGGTGAATGGTGTTTATCAACCCCGGATTCCACGAGGTTTTTACCTTTACATAATTTTCTGTAAAGCCGTGAATAAAGCCTTCTTTATTTTCCCCTTCAAATAAGACCGTATGAAAAGATCCTAACTGACTTTCATAAAAAGCGCGTCGTTTTTTGGCAGAAAGCCCTCTAAGCATTTTGCTGCGCTTTTTTCTCACTTTTATGGGAATCACTCCCTGCATTTCGGCAGCCACGGTATTTTCCCGCTCAGAGTAGGTGAATACGTGCAAATAGGAAATATTGAGATCATTCAAAAAATTATAAGACTCTAAGAAATGCTCATCGGTTTCCCCTGGAAATCCTACAATTACATCTACCCCAATACAGGCATCAGGCATTGCTGTTTTAATATGATTTACCCTGTCAACATATAATTCCCTCATATACCTTCGCCGCATCATCTTTAAGATCTCATTGCTGCCGCTTTGCAACGGAATATGGAAATGAGGCACGAAAGTCTTACTTTGGGCAACAAAATCTATGGTTTCATTCTTCAGCAAATTGGGTTCTATGGAAGATATCCGCGAACGCTCAACTCCTTCCACCTCATCCAAAGCTTTTACTAAATCAAGAAACGTGTGTTCGTGGTTTTTATCGTCAAATTCTCCCTTGCCGTAATCACCAATATTTACGCCCGTAAGTACGATTTCCTTGATCCCCTTTGCTGAAATTTCGGCGGCATTCTTCAATACATTTTCCAGTTTGTCGCTTCTTGAAACTCCACGAGCAAGTGGAATAGTGCAGTACGTACATTTATAATCACAACCATCCTGAACTTTAAGAAAAGCCCTGGTCCTGTCGCCAAAAGAATAAGCACCTACATAAAAATAGGCTTCCTCAATTTCACAGGAATGAATTTCGGCAAAGTTGTTTTTGGTGAGATCATTCAAATAATCAGTGATCTTAAATTTTTCAGTGGCACCCAAAACCAAATCAACTCCATCAACCTCGGCAAGTTCTTCAGGTTTAAGTTGGGCGTAGCATCCAATTGCAATTAAAAATGCATCCTCATTAACTTTTTGGGCTTGTTTTACAATGCTTTTAAAACGCTTATCGGCATTATCGGTTACAGAACAGGTATTTATAACATAAATATCCGCTTTTTCCGAAAAATCAACCCTAATAAAACCTTCGTTCTTAAAGGAACGGGCGATAGTTGAAGTTTCAGAAAAATTGAGTTTACAGCCCAGTGTATAAAATGCTACTTTTTTAGGAATGCTCATAACCAAATAAATTTTAAAAAACCAAATTTTTGGGGCTGCAAAGATACTTACTATTGTTGAAGTAACGAAGTTAGAAGTACGAAGTTAGAAGTGTTAATTTAAAAAAAGAAAGACATTTTCAAATCAGCAAATTTTCAAATTATTTTCGCCATTTCTTGGTTTCTTCAAATATGTGCTCAAGAATAGCCCTGTCTTCTTCCAAAAATTCAATATTTCTGCGATTCATGGCAATTTCGGCAACTTCAAAAGCTTTTTCTGTTTTATAGGTAGTCATCCCATTTGTGCCGCCCCAACTAAAACTCGGGATAAAATTGCGCAAAAATCCGGTGCCGAATAAATTTGAACTTACTCCCACTACTGTTCCGGTGTTAAACATGGTATTAATTCCACATTTGCTGTGATCGCCCATCATCAATCCACAAAATTGAAGTCCTGTTTTCGCAAAACCTTCAGTTTCATAATCCCATAACCTGACTTCGGCATAGTTATTTTTAAGGTTGGAATTATTGGTGTCGGCACCAAGATTACACCATTCCCCCAAAACTGAATTTCCCAAAAACCCCTCATGGCCTTTATTGGAATATCCAAATATCACCGAATTATTGACTTCCCCGCCAACGCTGGAAAAAGGTCCTACTGTAGTTGGCCCGTATATTTTGGCTCCCATTTTTAAAGATGAATTTTCACACAACGCAAATGGTCCCCGAATTAAGCATCCTTCCATTATTTCGGCATCGGCGCCAATATAAATGGGCCCTGCCGAAGCATTTAGCGTAGCAAATTCCACATTTGCACCTACTTCCATAAAGATGTTTTCAAGGCCAATTACATTATTGGAAGCAGGAATAGCCTGGCTTTTTCTGTTCTTGGTCAATAATTCAAAATCAGCTAAAAGTGCATCTGCATTTTTGGAAAATATATCCCAGGTATGTGCAATTTGAAAAGCATCCCCTTCTAACTCTAGTTGGGTAAATGCACTAAAATCAACTTCCTGATCTTCAAAAGAAAAAAATGCAACGATATCTTCTTCATAAAATATGGCCTGGTTGGGTTTTAGATTTTCTATTTGACTCAAAAATTCCGGGGTAGGCAAAAAAGAAGCGTTAATCATTATATTTTCATGCATTTCCACCATTGGCCACTTGTGGGAGAGATAATCTTCGGTCACGGTAGATGTGGTGGTTTCAAGTATTCGCTCCCATTTTTCCCGAATGCTGAGAATTCCAATCCTTATATCGGCAACGGGCCTGGTAAAAGTGAATGGTAACAACTGATTTCTTGCTGCTCCATCAAATAAAATATAATTCATAGACCTGAAATTTTAGGAGCTAAAGGTACAAGGAATATTGAATTCGGTTTTAGCTTTTAGGTGACATTTTTAATTTAAATAGTGCCGAAAAACACCGGATTCGGAAATGCAAAAAAACTATTTAGTCCCGGAACAATGGTTCTTTTTAATAATCTTTATCACAATAAAACCAAAAACCGGGCAATCTAAAAACAAAAAAAGCCTTCATTTCTGAAGGCTTTTTTTGTTCTGTTAAATCGAGAATTACTTCTTGAATTTAGCGTATTTGTTTTTGAATTTATCAATTCTACCCGCTGTATCCAATAATTTGGATTTCCCGGTGTAAAACGGATGAGAAGTTCTGGAAATCTCAAGTTTTACCAATGGATATTCAGTTCCTTCAACTTCAATAGTTTCTTTTGTATTTGCGGTAGATTTGGTAATAAAGACTTCCTCGTTGGACATGTCTTTAAATGCTACAAATCTATAATTTTCCGGATGGATTCCTTGCTTCATCTCTTTATTCTTTAAAATGCTGTTCGTTTTTCGAGTGGCAAATTTAATCAATTTTAATAAACCACAAACAAAT
>JAENXB010000074.1 GCA_016649785.1 Flavobacteriaceae bacterium | reverse complement strand
TAACTACCGTGCCTACCATTACTTTAACCCTGCTCATATTTGTGATCATTGGCCTCAATTTGGATGTTTCCGGTACAACAGATACTTCAGCGATATTACATTCCATAGAATCAACTTTTACAATTACTCCCTGGCTATTTTTAGTCCCCGTCATTGTAATCTTTTTAATCATTAAAAAAACATCTCCTTTAATTGCATTGCTAGCCGGCACTATTCTGGGAGCAATCGCAGCCCTGATCTTTCAACCGGGAATCGTGGCACAAATTGCAGGAACAGAAAGTTTAGACTTTATAAGCGGATACAAGGGAATTATGCAAGCCATTACAGTTGACACTTCTATAATTACAGATGATAAAAAACTAAACGATTTGTTCTCTTCCGGGGGAATGGCAGGAATGCTGGGAACCATTTGGTTAATCCTTTGCGCGATGGTATTTGGTGGGATTATGGAAGCAATTGGAGCCTTATCAAGAATTAGCACAGCTTTATTAAACCTTTTTCATACCACTTTTGGATTATTTGCAAGTACCGTCTTTAGCTGCCTGGCACTTAACGCCACCGCATCCGATCAATATCTTGCTATTGTTGTCCCGGGAAAAATGTTTGCAAAAGCGTATAAGGATAAAGGCCTTGCGCCAGAAAATTTGAGCAGAACACTTGAAGATTCAGGTACGGTAACTTCCGTTTTGGTACCCTGGAATACCTGTGGAGCTTATCATAGTGGCGTATTGGGAGTACCAACCCTTTCATATATAGGATATGCTTTCTTCAATTATTTAAGTCCTTTCATGACCTTGCTCTTTGCCGCATTAAGCATAAAAATCAGGATGCTTTCCACTAAAAATGCCTAATATCAACGGTTTAAGTGTCCCAAAATCTATTGATATAGATTATTCTTATAGATGATTTAAAATGTTATAGTCAAATTCTATGGAATGATAAGAAATTAAAATTTAATTCTCTCCTGTTAGCGATGAGTTTCTCTATTTTTGCATCAGAAAATCAATAACAATTTAAATAAAAAAAGATGTCAATAGTAGGAAAAAAATTTCCAAATTTAAGTGTAAATGCAATGAATGAAATGGGAGATACCTTCAAGTTAAATATTCTTGAAGAAGCCCAAAAGAACAATAAAAAGGTGTTGCTGTTTTGGTATCCAAAAGATTTTACCTTTGTATGTCCTACAGAGTTACACGCTTTTCAGGATGCATTAAAGGATTTTGAGAAAAGAAATGTGATGGTTGTTGGAGCATCCTGTGATACTGCCGAGGTTCACTTCGCCTGGTTGAGCACTGCAAAAGACAATGGTGGAATTGAGGGAGTAACTTATCCTATCCTTGCCGATTCAAACAGAAACCTTAGCTCTCAATTGGGAATACTTGATATTACCAATGAGCAATACGACGAAGAAACCGGAGCTTTAACAGTAGATGGTGACAATGTTACTTACCGTGCCACTTACCTACTCGATGAAGATGGTACAGTTTTTCACGAAAGTGTAAACCATATGCCTCTTGGAAGGAATGTAAAAGAATTTATCAGATTAATTGACGCTTATACTCACGTACAGCAAAACGGGGAAGTTTGTCCTGCAAACTGGGAAGAAGGAAAAGAAGCAATGACTGCCGACCGTGAAGGAGTTGCCTCTTATTTGAGTTTAAACTAAATTAAGAATTATGGCAAAAGATTTAGAACAAGATAATTTAAGCGAAATTGTTGCAGATAACAGCATTGTTGTGGTTCAATACATGGCCGGATGGTGTGGAAATTGTAGGTTGATGAAACCGAAATTCAAAAAACTGGCCGGTGAAAATACGCAAGCAATCTTTATGATGGTGGATGCTGAAAAATATCCGGAATCGCGAAAAATGGCGACTGTAGATAATCTGCCAACTTTTGCAACCTTCAAAAACGGAAGTTTTGTAAATCAGGTTCAAACCAACAAATTTGAATTGTTAAAAAATTTAGTAGATGAAGTTACCGGTAATTAGACATTTACAGCGCAACAACGACTCCGAAAAATTGCAGCATACCATTGATGTTTTGGAAAGTTTTACTGAACACCGTTCGGTTTCTGAAGAGGAGATGGATGTTATTGGAGAACTGGTCACCAATTTATGCGGCGCTGTGGAAGTGCACAAAATGATTGAAGACGGAGCTTCCGAAATGGATGCCGCCAATAATTTCGCAAAAAAGGTAATTGGATCAATAGATCGCTAAAACCTAATAAATAATACTTTAAGGAGGCTGTTTTTTTCAAAAGCAGCCTCCTTTGTTTTATGATAATTTTGGTAAATCCTCACTTCTTAAGCATTAAATTTGGCTTATCCAATGAAAAAAAATCTATTATCATGTCACAAATAACGTTAAAAGATAAAAAAATAAATACCTACGGAAGCCTTCCGGAAAATGGTGAAAAAGCACCACATTTTGAATTGGTACGCACCGATTTATCTACAGCAACTTTAAACGATTTTAAGGGGAAAAGGATAATAATGAATATTTTTCCAAGCATTGATAACAACGTTTGTGCTACTTCCGTTCGGAATTTTAATGAAAGAGTTACCAAACTAAACAATACCACAGTACTTTGTATTTCCCGGGATTTGCCCTATACTCAAGAACGTTTTGTGTCTGACGAAGGATTGGATAATATCACCAACCTATCCGATTTCAGACAGGGAGATTTCGGAAAAGATTACGGGGTAGAAATGATAGACGGATTAATGTCCGGATTACTTTCCAGAGTTGTAATTGTTTTGGATGAAGAGGGAAAAGTCCTTCACAGCCAGCAAGTGCCTGATATTTCACAAGAACCTGATTATTTGGCTGCCTTAAAAGTGTTGTTGTAATGAGGAATAGTTATCTCGGGAAACGCATAAGAGGAGGTGGATATGCCCTAAAAGGGGCCTTGATATTAATCAAAAGTGAGCACAGCATCCAGGTACAGGTAATAATTGCAATCCTTATTACAATTGCAGGATTCTATTTTGGCATTTCTAAAACAGAATGGATGTTTCAAATTATATCCATCGGGTTGGTATTGAGTATCGAAGGTTTGAACACTGCGATTGAAGGAATAGCCGATTTTGTTCATCCAAACTTCCACAATAAAATAGGATACATTAAAGATGTAGCTGCCGGAGCTGTACTTTTTGCCGCTTTCACAGCGATAATTATTGCAGTTCTTATTTATATTCCACATATTTTTCCAAAATTCCAATGGTAAATGAACATTTTTAAAAAATAAAATTCAGGTTTAAAATTTTAGAAGCCCTAAGTATTTTATAAATATTTAGGGCTTCTTTTTTGAAATTAAAGATTTAGAAATAGTCCCTTCGCAATTAGAATATTTAAAAAAATAAACCGTTAAATTGGGATATAAAAAAGCAAATACAAATCATTGTTGATATTGATTTTCTTTTCTCTATTTTAGACAGATGCTTATTTGTATTTTTGCAAAAATTCCCCTTAGTATTTATGGCCATTAAAAAAGCCCCAACAAAAAAAACCAGAAGCTCCAGGATTAAAAAACCGGGCTTTAAATTAACCCGACAACAAAAAGTAGTTTTTGGCAGCTTTTTGATGTTATTGGGAGTTGCCTTGATCATTGCCTTTGCATCGTCTTTATTTAACTGGCAAGCCGATCAAAGTATGCTTCATGAAATTGGGAACCGGGAAATAGTCGCAAAAAACTGGCTGAGCAAGTTTGGCGCGACTGTAAGTAATTTTTTTATATATAATGGTTTTGGCCTTGCCGCATTTATACTGGTTGCCCTTATTACGATCTCGGGAGTTTATATGTTTTTTGGTTTCAAATCTAAAAACCTCTTCAAATATTGGTTTTGGGGAATTTTAATGATGCTATGGTGGGCTGTGTTTCTTGGTTTTTTTACTGAAAAATATTCGTTGCTGGGTGGCCGGGTCGGTTTTGAACTGAATGATTATTTGCAGGATTTCATCGGGTTTACAGGAACTATTTTACTCCTCACATTTCTTTTTATAGCATATTTTTCGATCAGGTTAAAAATAACCCCGGAAATTGTTGGGGACTATTTTAAGAGCAAGAAGAAAGAATTTCACGAAGATTTTAAAACTTCCCAAACTGCTGCTTCTATTACTTCTGAAGAAAAAGATTGGGTTAGCAAAACTTTTAATGGAAAAGAAAAGGCTTCTCCTGACAAATCAATTATTGAAGACAAAACCAATTCAGCAGAAAAAGAAAAAACAGTAAAAACTCCTGCACTTTCAGAGGAGGTTGTGCAAATGGAAGTAAAAACTGCTGAAGAGGAAGAAGTTGAGGATTCCCTTAGCCAAAAACTTGTCAGGGATTTTGGGGAATTTGATCAAACCCTTGAATTAAAAAATTACAAATGGCCAACCATAGACCTGTTAAAGGATTATAACCTCAACGGAGGAGGAATTACCGTTGATCAGCAGGAACTCGAGGAAAATAAAAACAACATAGTTTCAACTTTAAAAAACTATAAAATTGAAATTGCGCAAATAAAAGCAACTGTTGGGCCCACGGTTACTTTATACGAAATTATACCCGAAGCCGGGATCAGGATTTCAAAGATCAAGAATCTGGAAGATGACATAGCACTTTCCCTTTCGGCCCTTGGAATAAGGATTATAGCTCCAATTCCCGGGAAAGGAACCATAGGAATTGAAGTTCCAAATAAAAATGCCACCATCGTTTCCATGCGTTCGGTTATTGCCTCGCCAAAATTTCAGAATGCTGAAATGGAGTTGCCTTTAGCCCTGGGAAAAACAATTTCCAATGAAACCTTTGTGGTAGATCTTGCCAAAATGCCGCACTTGTTGCTGGCCGGAGCCACGGGACAGGGAAAATCTGTAGGCTTAAACGCGATCCTCACCTCACTTCTCTATTGCAAGCATCCTGCGGAAGTGAAATTTGTATTGGTTGATCCTAAAAAAGTAGAATTAACGCTCTTTAATAAGATTGAACGCCACTATCTGGCAAAATTGCCAAATACCGAGGATGCAATTATTACCGATAACACCAAGGTAATAAACACCCTGAATTCCTTGTGTATCGAGATGGACGATCGCTATACGCTTCTGAAAGATGCTATGGTGCGAAATATTAAGGAATACAACGTCAAGTTTAAAGCCCGGAAATTAAATCCCGAAAACGGCCACAAATTCCTGCCTTATATTGTTTTGGTGATAGATGAATTTGCCGATTTAATCATGACCACAGGGAAAGAGGTGGAAACTCCTATTGCGAGATTGGCACAACTGGCCAGGGCAATTGGTATCCATCTTATTATCGCAACCCAACGCCCATCGGTGAATGTTATCACGGGAATCATAAAAGCCAACTTCCCGGCCAGAATTGCCTTTAGGGTAACTTCAAAAATAGATTCAAGGACTATTTTGGACAGTCAGGGAGCCGATCAACTTATAGGCCGCGGTGATATGCTTTTTACCCAGGGGAATGATTTGATCCGGCTGCAATGCGCATTTGTAGATACCCCGGAAGTGGAAAGAGTCACTGAATTTATTGGATCTCAAAAAGCTTACCCGGATGCCCACCTCCTGCCTGAATACGATGGTGAGGAGAATGGCACAAGTCTTGATATTGATGTGAGCGAGCGCGATAAACTGTTCCGCGAAGCCGCCGAAGTTATAATAATAGCACAACAAGGCTCAGCATCCTTACTACAACGAAAACTGAAATTGGGGTATAACCGGGCCGGCCGGATTATAGACCAACTGGAAGCCGCTGGAATAGTCGGCCCTTTTGAAGGGAGCAAAGCAAGGCAGGTTTTGATCACAGATTTCGCCTCATTAGATAAATTACTTAATGATGATAATTAAAAATCAAATGATGAAAAATATAAGTATTTTAATGATTGCAATTTTGAGCGTTTTTTCCGTGAATGCGCAAGATGCCACAAAGGCAAAAACCCTGTTAAATGAAGTTTCTTCTAAAGTTAAATCCTATGATAATATGGTGATTGATTTTAAATACTCCCTGGAAAATTCTGCAGAAAACATGAGTCAGGAAACCCGCGGTGATGTGAGCATTAATGGCAATAAATATGTACTTAACCTGATGGGGACTACCCAAATATTTGACGGCAAGAAAATTTACACCATTATCCCGGAAGATCAGGAAATCAATATTTCCAATTATGTAGCCGAGGATGACAATAACATTACCCCTTCAAAAATGTTGACTTTTTACCAGGAGGGTTACACCTATAAATGGGATATTACACAGGATATTAAAGGCCGGAAAATTCAGTACATTAAACTGACGCCTATAGATAGCAATGCCGATGTGAAAAACATTTTGTTGGGAATAGACAGCCAGACCAAACATATTTACAATCTTATTCAAACCCAGGACAACGGCACCAAAATTACTATAACAATAAAAAGTTTTAAGACCAATCAACCTTTGGCCAAAAACCTTTTTAGTTTTAACGAAGACCGATACAAGGATTTTTACATCAATCGTTTAGATTAAATTGAAGATATTAGACAGATATATACTGGTAAGTTATTTAAAAACATTTTTTACTGTTTTTATTATCCTGATGTTCATCTTTGTGCTCCAAACTATTTGGCTGTACATAGGTGAACTTGCGGGTAAAGATCTGGATGTAGGGATTATATTTAAATTCCTGCTTTATTTTTCCCCAAAACTGGTACCTCTTGTTCTTCCCTTATCCATACTGCTCACCTCCATCATGACTTTTGGAAATTTTGCCGAAAATTATGAGTTTGCCGCAATGAAATCCGCCGGAATTTCATTGCAACGGGCAATGCGCAGCCTCACTTATTTTATAGTATTTATTAGTTTAACCGCCTTCTTTTTTGCAAATAACGTAATTCCCGCTGCAGAGTTTAAATCTATTAACCTGCGTAAAAACATTGCCAAGTTAAAACCTGCAATGGCAATTACTGAAGGGATCTTTAATGATGTTGGCAATTTCAATATCAAGGTGAATAAAAAATCGGGAGCTAATGATCAATATTTAGACGATGTGATCATTCATCAGGAATCTGCTCGCGGAGGTAATTATACGGTCATTAAAGCCGACAAAGGAGAACTTGTTGGAAGCACCAACTCTGATATTCTATCGCTTATCTTAAATGACGGAAATTATTATGATGAAATTCAGCAAAAAAACCCAGCAAAACGAGCCAATAAACCATTTACAAAAAGTGCTTTTAAGGAGTATGTGATCAATATTGATATCTCCAATTTCAATAATGTAGATCTGGACGACGAAAACTATCGGAATTCTCAGGGCATGTTAAAGGTCTCGGAATTGAACGAAAGCATCGATTCACTTTCAACTTCTTATAATGACGAGTTAAATAAATTTGCGGATGTAATTTACCGCCGCACCGGTGCCACCTTGTTTGCTTCCAATTTTACCCCTGTTGATACACTAAAGTCTTTTGACAATTCAATTTTAGAATTGTATGATACCAGCGAAGCCTTACAAATTATAAATCTTTCCCTTGGTATGGTGAACGCCAGTGTTTCGAATGTTACGGTGAAAGAAAGTGAATTCAAAAACAGCCTGAAACAACTCAACAAATTTGAAATTGCACTTCACGAAAAATATGTGCTTGGGGTAGCTTGCATTATTTTATTTTTTGTAGGCGCTCCCTTGGGAGCTATCATAAGAAAAGGAGGAATGGGATTGCCTATGGTAATTGCTATTTTAATTTTCCTGACCTATCATTTTATAGGAATATTCGCCAAAAATAGTGCTGAAGAAGGCCAAATGAGCCCTTTCCTGGCCACATGGTTTTCCACCCTAATCATGTTTCCCCTGGGCGTATTCTTTACCTACCGTGCAACCACAGACCAGGGACTGCTATCATTCGGCAATTTTATGGAACCGTTTAATAAAATCATCAAAAAATTAGGATTGTTCCGGAAGGAAACGGAATAGATTAAATATCTTTGCAGCCTGAAATAGAAATTACACCATGTCTCAAATTATTCAAAACAAAAAATCCTTAAAACTTCATACCATTCAAGAAGCTATCGATGATATTCGCGATGGGAAGATTATAATTGTGGTAGATGATATAGATCGTGAAAATGAGGGAGACTTTCTTGCCGCGGCAGAAAAGGTAACTCCTGAAATGATCAATTTCATGGCTACACACGGCCGGGGATTAATTTGTGCCCCTATTACCGAAGAACGCTGTAAAGAATTGAAACTGGATATGATGGTTGGCAACAGCACCGATCCTATGGAAACCGGTTTTACCATTTCTGTAGACCTGAGAGGTAATGGCGTAACAACAGGGATTTCGGCATCAGACCGCGCAAAAACCATTCAGGCTTTAATAGATCCCGAAACGCGGTCATTTGATTTGAGCAGGCCCGGTCACATATTTCCACTCAAGGCTAAAGAAGGCGGGGTTCTTAGAAGGACCGGACATACCGAAGCTGCTATCGATTTTGCCCGATTGGCCGGTTTTCAACCTGCCGGGGTAATTGTTGAGATCATGAACGAGAATGGCTCTATGGCCCGGTTACCTCAACTGATTGAAGTTGCCAATAAATTTGACTTGAAGGTCGTTTCAATAGAAGATCTGATCGCTTACAGAATGCAGCACGATTCCCTGATCGAGAAGAAAGAAGATTTTGATATCAAAACCCGTTTCGGCACATTTAGGTTGAGAGCCTACAAGCAAACTACCAACAATCAGGTTCATATCGCGCTCTCTAAAGGAGAGTGGAAATCTGACGAAGAAATTTTGGTCCGCGTAAATTCAACTTTGATCAACAACGATATCCTGGGAACCCTGACTAATAATGCCGACAAAAAATTGGACTATATGTTTAGGGCTATAAACGAGGAGGGTCGCGGGGCAATTGTGTTTATAAATCCGGTAAACCAATCCCTGAATTTGTTGAGCAGATTAAGCGAGTTAAAGGAATTGCAAAAAGAAGGAGAAATGAAAGCTCCCCCAATAATTATGGACACCAGGGATTTTGGAATAGGAGCCCAGATATTGCACGACCTGGGAATACACAAAATAAAATTGCTTTCAAATTCCCAACAAACAAAACGAGTAGGGATGATAGGATACGGATTGGAAATTACCAAATATGTGAATTATTAAATTTCACCTTCCCCGATCTAATTCGGATCGGGGAAATCACAAATAATTCATTGTAAAACTTATAATATTATAGTTCGATGATCACATCAGAAAGTGGTCTGCGTACTTTTTTAAATTCCGAAAACATATCATCCGGAGCCCTGTATCCAATTGGCATCACCAATACCGATTTTAAATTCAACTCTTCCAGCCCTAAGCAATCATCGTATTTTTCGGGTTCAAAACCCTCCATTGGGCAAGAGTCAATTCCTTCTATGGCGCAAACCGTCATTAAAGTTCCCAGGGCTAAAAAAGCCTGATTTGTTGCCCAGGCATGTATTTCATCTATATGCTTATTTTCGAAATCATTTATCAGAAAATCTTTAAAAGGATTGAGGATCTCTTCCGGGGTGGCCCTTATTTTATGAACGCAGTTGAAATAGTTTTCTATAAATTTTTTGTCAACTTTCCTCTCTATACAAAGTACCAGAACATGCGAAGCCGTGCTTACTTGCTTCTGGTTCATTGAAAAATCAACCAATTTTTGCTGCATTTCCTTATTGTGAATAATCACCAGTTTTATGGGCTGTAAGCCATAGGAGGTAGCGGTCAAATTAAAGGCATTCTTAAGTACCTCAATTTTTTCCTGAGGAAGTATTTTTGCGTTATCAAACTTTTTTGTGGCATACCGCCATTGAAGCGCTTCAATATTTTTCATTCTAACTTTTTTGCTTATTTTGCAGTGCAAATCTAAGTAATACTTTCACCAAGTTGAAAGATCCTAAATAGATTTTATCAATACTCAATTCTGTTTAATTGTTTTTTTAAGGAGTTTACCTCTATTCAAAATACTACAATTATACAATACCCGTTATTATCACTGCTTATAAGATTTAAAGATGAACAGGCTAAAAAAAATCATACGGTTTATCTTAATTCTATTTGCACTGGGAATTTTAGTTATTTGGGGGGTAAGTATTTATATTCAACAAGTTACCGTTTCAAGTATATATGAGGATATTGAAACTCTTCCGGCTACAAACACAGTAATTGTATTGGGGGCCAGTGTGCATTCTGACGGGAAACTCTCCCCAATTCTCCAGGACCGGGTAGATACCGCTTTAAATCTCTACAAAAAAGGAAAAGTAAAACGCTTTTTATTGAGCGGAGACAATCGTACCGATGATTATGATGAGGTTAGCGCAATGCGAAACTATTTGCTGGACCGCTGTGTTCCGGAAGGAATTATTTTTATTGATCCTGCTGGTCTTGATACCTTTGACAGCATGTACCGTTCCAGGAAAATATACGAAGTTCCCGATGCCGTTGTGGTCACCCAAAATTTTCATCTCCCCAGAACCCTTTTTATCGCGCAAAACTTAGGCTTAAATTATATTGGTTTTCCTGCCTCTGCAGGACTTTACAAAACCGAAAGCAGTTTGATCCGAAGGGAGAAATTAGCCAATGTCAAAGCGGTTTTTGAGATTCTGTTAGATTGGACCCGCCAGGATTAAGAAGGAAAAATTCCGGTTACCGATTCATTGCATTCCATTAATTAATTGGACTTTTGTCAATTGAAAATCAACACACCTCTTAAGGTATAGTAAAGCTTGATAAGCTTAGAATTAAAATTGATCCTTTTCTTCAGCAATAGAAATTTGAATCTATTACCTTTGCAATCTTAAATTTTAAGAAATGATAAAATTGATCGTTACCGATATGGATGGCACATTGTTGAATGATAAGCACGAGATCCATCCCGATTTTTGGGAAATAGAAGACTTGCTTTCCAAAAAAGGAATTATGTTTTCGGTTGCCAGCGGACGTCAATATTACAACCTGGAATCAAAATTTGACAGAATTAAGGACAGAATGTTGTTTTTTGCTGAAAACGGCACCCTTGTCGTTCACAAAGGAAAGGAGTTGTACGTTAATGCCATGGATTCTAAAGCTGCGATGAAATTTATTGAAATTGGCCGAAAACTGGAAGGTGTTCAACTTGTACTATGCGGAAAAGAATCGGCTTATGTGGAAAGCAATGATGAAAAATTTATTGAAGAAATTCAGCAATATTATGAACGACTTAAAGTTGTTGAAGATCTCCAATTGGTAGAAGACACTATTTTAAAGGTTACCATTTGCGATTATAAGGGAGTTGAAGCAAACAGTTACCATTCCTATAAAGAATTCAATAATGAATATAAAGTTGCAATTGCCGCTGAAATATTCCTTGATATTACCTCCCTTACGGCGAATAAGGGCAACGCCATAAAAAGAATTCAGAAAGAAATGAACATTTCCCCTGATGAAACCCTCGTATTTGGCGATTACCTCAATGATATTGAAATGATGCAAAATGCGACCTATAGTTATGCTATGAAGAATGCGCATCCGGAAATTATAAATGTGAGCAACTATATTACCCGTTTTGACAATAATGAGAACGGCGTTTTGAAAACTATAGAGCAACTGGGATTGTTGAAAACAGAGCCGGCAATTTTAGGAAAATAAAATTAATAGAACTTTCATAACAGCTTAAAAAATATCTGATTTGATTTTCCTAAATAATTATTTTGGGAAGGATCCTAACTAATTCATAGAGAAAAATACGGCTAAGTTCTAATTAATACAGCATTTTGTTTGAATAGTTCAAATAAATGGTAGGCTTGATCTGTCAAAAATATTGATATGAACCATTGTTTTAGGATTGTCTTACTGTTATGGATATTATCAGTGCAGGCGAACCAATTGAGGTAGTTTTGCAAATATTTCGAGCTAACT
>JAENXB010000154.1 GCA_016649785.1 Flavobacteriaceae bacterium | reverse complement strand
GTTGTTTGATGCGGCATCCAGTTCAAAGATATTGAAAGCAAAATCTTCATCCGGTTTTTGAAATTCGTCCTGGTTGATCATTTTGGCCAGGATCCGGGCACAAGTTGTTTTACCAACCCCGCGCGGACCGGTAAAAAGCAATGCCTGTGCCAGGTGATTGTGCTCTATGGCATTTAAAAGCGTATTGGTAATTGCCTTTTGGCCCACAACATCATTAAAAGTTTGGGGGCGGTATTTACGTGCCGATACAACAAAATGCTCCATGTATAGATTTTAAAAAACAAATATAGAAATACCATCCCGAAGATGTAAATCTAAATCCTTAATTTTTGAAATGATTTTGCTTTTTCTTGCAGAAATTTGATTGTTTGGAAAGTAGATGCTTGTATTTTGAATAAGCTGCAGTATCTTTGCAAAAAAAGTAGGCCGCCTTATCGCTGGCTCCCGGATTTTATTCGGGAACTGGAGGAAAGTCCGGACACCATAGGGCAGCATAGTGGGTAATGCCCACCGGTCGTGAGATCAGGACAAGTGCAACAGAAAGGATGTACAGGTAATGCTGTAGTGAAACCAGGTAAACTCTATGCGGTGCAATGCCATGTATACCGGCATTTAAGGGTAGCCCGCCCGTTGTCGGAGGGTAGGCAGCTAAAAATTTTTGGTGACAAAAATTTCAGATAAATGATAAGGAATTTTTGAAAGAACGGGGGAGAAATTTCCTGTTGTTTTAAGAGGAACAGAATCCGGATTACAGGCCTGCTTTTTTATTTTTTAAGAATCTTCTGTGTCCAATTTATGGCATCGTCCAGTTACAGAAAAATTTCAAAAGGTATTTTTGAAAAGCTCTTTTCAAAATGGGCCATATTTAAAGCGGAAGTTTTATCGCTCACAATGGCAATACCGCCCAGGTTTTTTACTTCGTTTAAATTTAAATATCCGTAGGATCTACATTATAATTATGGATCCTTTTGGAGATATAAACAAAATTTTTGTGTTCATGATTACCCGAACAGGCATCTATAAGATCAAAAACCTGTTTTTTGCTGAGAACAACATTTTCCCTAACCCTGGAAACCACGAAATTTTCATGAAATTCCAGAATGGTAAATTCTAATTCTATGGTTCTCAAAATTCGAGTCATTCTTCAAAATTAGGTTTAAAAAAACTAAAAACCGAATTTCCATATCTTCTCGCCTCGTTAAAGTTTTGCAAAGAGGAAAGATCGGTATGTTTTGAATGTTCAATTATCAATATTCCGTCTTCGTTAAGGATGTTTTTTTCAAAGACCAGGTCTGCTATATTTTTAAACTGGGTATCATCAAAATCGTAAGGTGGATCTGCAAACACCAGATCGGACTTAATTGGCGCCCGTTCAAGGTATTTAAAAACATCGCTTTTAATCACGGTGATATCCATATTTAATTCGGAAGCGGTTTTTTTAATGAATTTGACACATTCCAGATCCTGGTCAACCGCAGTTATTGATCCAGCTCCGCGGGAACTGAACTCGTACGAAATATTCCCTGTTCCGGAGAAAAGGTCCAATACCTCCAAATCATTAAAATGTAACCTGTTGTTCAATATATTGAACAAAGCCTCTTTGGCCATATCAGTGGTTGGGCGTACAGGCAGCTTTCTTGGCGCGGTTATTCTTCTTCCTTTGTGTTGACCGGATATTATTCGCATTCTAATGATTTTAATAAAATAAAAGCTTCCCGTTGAAATTCCCCGGTATTTTTGTTTTCCGGTTTTATCTCAAAACCGGGGTCTAAAAAATGGATGTTTTTAATATAGGTATATGTAATTGCATATAATGGAGATTCTTTTGATATGTCACCCAGTAAACGGAGATCAAATTGAGAGGGATCCAATTCCAATTGTTCTGCGGTAAAAAGCAAATAATAAATAAAATCTTCTTTCGTGTCGTAGCTGAAGGTATTGCACAGCAACAGTTTGTTGTTTTTTACAACTACCAAATCAAAATAACCGGTAAAATTGTTTAAATAAGCGGTTGTTCCCTCTCCGGAATCAAACTCCAGAACAGCTTCAGTTAAAACAGAAATACTGTGTTTGTATTCAAATTCGCCGTACTTATCAAAAAAATAATTGATAATATTGGCATAGGGAATGTACACGTTTACCAATTGTTTGTTGGCAATAGAATCATGTGCCACCACATCGGTCTTTAAAATTTTGGTGTTGAATTTTAAATAATTGGAGGCTTCCTCTTCTATAAAATAAGCTTCCGGCACCAGGCTATACAAATCGTTTGAAAAAAGCAGGACCACTTCGTCTATATGGCTCTGTAATTCCTTTTCATTTTGATAAAGTATTTCAATCTTTTCCAAAATTTTCACAGGATTGTACTCTTTCGGAAAATCTTTTCTTTTGTACCAAATAATTTCGTTGTTTCTGCAATTTAGGATACAAAAAGAAAGTCCATCCAAGCGAACTTGAATGGACAACTTTAATAATTTTATATCTTCATTTTTAGTTTCCACCATAAACTTTTGGCCAGTTACCAACTGTGTTAACTTCTTCCATTGAGCCAACCCTAATAAATTCACCGTTTACAGATTCTACAGATACAACTTGTTTTTCCTGCATTACCAAATCTTTATCCTGATCATGTAAGATCACGCCTTTGTTTACTTTTGCTTCAAAAACGGGAAATTTAACATTGTTTTTATCAATAAACCCGGCATTCATTTCAAATTTTGCGGTGACTCCTTCAACAGGCACATTCATCATTTCTTTATAACGATCGGAATTTTTAAACAACGAATCTTTAATAGAAGCAGTTCCTAAGGTGTCAATAACAATATCATCTTTATACCTGTCTACCCCATAAGTCTTTCGATATTCGGCATCTAAATAGGTAGTGTCCCGTCGTTGGGTCAAAACAAACTCGGCAGTATCAATAAAACGCACCAATTTGTCAAAGTCTTTTTCAAACTTTCCGGTAACCGTTTTATGAGCCAATTGTGCATTACGAATATCCCCGAGTCGCTCAATTACTTTGGCGTAACGCTTTTCTTTAACTTTATTAAATTGAATTGGGTCATACACTGCGTTAAAAACGAGGTATCCCAAAAAGATTATTACAATCCAAAGGAGTAATTGAATTACAAGTTTCATGCTTTTGAATTTTTAAATTAGTACAGTTCCTCGCAAATTTACATTTTTTTTTTATTCGTAAAAGTTTCTGCCCTAAAAATCCATTGTTATCTTTGATATTTGTAAAAAATCTATGGAAACCTTAAGTCCCGAAAAATTTTATAAGCTGTTAGTCAACGAGTTAGGCTTTTTAGCCAAATTCAAACAAGATATCGCTTTACAGCAATTATCCTCTTTTGTGGTAAATCCGGTGGAAAATTCGCTGTTTTTATTAAAAGGTTTTGCCGGAACCGGGAAAACAACCATCATAAGTGCGCTGGTAAAAAACTTATCGAAAGTAAACCGCAGTGGAGTTTTACTTGCTCCTACGGGTCGTGCTGCCAAGGTTATTTCCTTATATTCAAATCAGGAAGCACAAACCATTCACAAAAAAATATATTACCCTAAAAGAACCGGTGGGGCAGGGGTTCAATTCGTTTTGCAGGCCAACAAGCATAGAAATTGTATTTTTATTGTGGATGAGGCTTCTATGATCCCTGATGAAAACCAGGATTCCAAATTATTTGAAAATAATGGACTTTTAACCGATTTGATACAATACGTGTATTCCGGCCATAAGTGTTCCCTTATTCTAATTGGTGACACCGCGCAACTTCCCCCGGTAAAACTGGATATGAGCCCTGCATTGGAGGAACAAAAATTACAGGATAATTATCAAAAAGAAGTGATCCATATAGAGTTGGACGAGGTGGTACGCCAAAGCGAGGAAAGCGATATTCTGCTTAACGCAACCCGGATTCGGGAAGCTTTGGCAGAGGAATTTTATGAGTCCTTTAAATTTAAACTTACCGATAAGGCCGATATGATCCGATTGGTTGACGGTCAGGAGATTCTGGATGCCATTCAGGATTCTTACGATAACCTGGGACATGAAGACACCACTATTATTGTGCGATCTAATAAAAGGGCCAATCAATATAACCAGCAAATAAGATCGCGAATTTTATTTCAGGAGGAAGAAATATCTGCCGGGGATTATTTAATGGTGGTAAAAAACAACTACTTCTGGGTGAAGCCCACCTCTGAAGCCGGATTTATTGCGAATGGCGATATTGTTAAAGTGCTGGAGATTTTTTCTATCAAAGAATTGTACGGATTCCGTTTTGCCGAAGTTCAGGTGCAAATGGTAGATTATCCAAAGATGAAACCTTTTGAAACTGTGGTGATTTTGGATACATTAGAAAGCAATTCCCCGTCTCTTACCTATGATGAATCCAACAAACTTTACCAGGAAGTGATGAAGGATTATGAAGATGAAACCTCGAAATACAAGAAGTTTTTAAAGGTTAAGAACAATAAATTTTTTAATGCGCTGCAAATTAAATTTTCGTATGCTATGACCTGTCATAAGTCGCAGGGTGGTCAATGGCACACGGTTTTTATAGAGCAACCCTATTTGCCCAACGGAATTGATAAAGAGTATTTGCGCTGGCTTTATACAGCTGCGACCAGAGCTCAGGAAAAATTATATCTTATAGGATTTAAAGATGAATTTTTTACTGAAAATTAATAAACACCAATATTTTTTTTGATATAATTATCCAAATATGAGCAATATTAAACCACTTAAAATAATAGCGATGATCCCTGCCAGATATGAAGCCACCAGGTTTCCGGGCAAGTTGATGAAGGATCTCAACGGAAAAACCGTGATTCGAAGAACCTATGAAGCAGCGGTGAATACCCGTTTGTTTGATGATGTTTATGTGGTGACAGACAGCGATGTGATTTATGACGAAATAATTCAATTTGGGGGAAAAGCCATTAAAAGCAAAAAAGATCACGAATGCGGAAGCGATAGGATAGCCGAAGCAGTTGAGGATATGGATGTGGATATTGTAGTAAACGTGCAGGGAGATGAGCCGCTGATAGATAGAGAAAGCTTGCGAAAACTTTTGGAAGTCTTTAAAGATGACGATGAAAAAGCAATAGATTTAGCTTCGTTGAAAACGCCAATGTTTGACAGTGAAGAAATCACCAATCCAAACAATGTAAAAGTAATTACCAATAAGGATAATCTGGCACTTTACTTTTCCAGGTTTCCGTTGCCATATCCCAGGGAAACAAACACAGGGGTCACTTATTTTAAACATATTGGCGTTTATGCTTTCAGGAAACAGGCGCTTATGGATTTTTACAATTTGCCAATGCTGGAACTGGAAGCCACAGAAAAAATTGAATGTATCCGTTACCTGGAATACGGAAAAAATATCAAGATGGTGGAAACCGATTTCAAGGGAATTGGAATTGACACTCCCGAAGATCTTGAAAAAGCAAAGAAGTTGTTTAAAGATTAGAACAAACCTAACAGGTTTCAAAAACCTGTTAGGTTTAACGTATGATATCTAACATCTCATTAACAGCCTCTTTATAAACCCTTAACGCCCTTTCCCTGGCTTCCTTGTGATCCACCATCATTTCAGGGTAATCGCTTGTTCCGAATTCCTTTACCCATTTTTTGATGTATTCGTGCTCTTTGTCGTAATCGTTTATTTGAGTGGTGGGATTAAAGATCCTGAAATACGGTGCGGCATCAACTCCGCTGCCTGCAATCCACTGCCAGTTTCCCACATTTGAAGACATTTCATAATCCAACAGTTTCTCTGCAAAATAAGCTTCTCCCCATCGCCAGTCTATCAATAAATGTTTGCATAAAAAACTGCCTACCAGCATCCGCACCCGGTTATGCATAAACCCCGATTCATTCAACTCACGCATTCCGGCATCAACCAATGGATACCCGGTTTTTCCGGCTTTCCATTTTTCAAATTCATCTTTATCATTCCGCCATTTGATCCTGTCGTATTTCTTTTTGAAGGCTTCGGTAACTGTTTGGGGATAATGATATAAAATCTGCATAAAAAACTCCCGCCAGATCAATTCCTGCCAAAAGACCTCATTTTTTACGGAAATAGCTTTTTGCATAATTTTCCTGATGCTTACAGTTCCAAACCTCAAATGCGGACCTAAATGTGAAGTAGCGTCCTTTGCAGGGAAATTTCGTTTGGCATCATAATCCTGAATGAGTCCTGGCGAAACATCGTAATCCGGCACCCTGAGCTTTGAAGTTTCAAAGCCGATGTCATTCAAACTCAAATTGGGCAAACCCGTATTTTTGACCAACTTATCCAAAAACCCCTTTGTAGTATGGATTTTCAACCCGGTTGTTTTGAATTTTTCTTTCCATAATTTCATATATGGAGTATAAACCACGTAAGGAGTACCGTCTTTTTTTACAATTTCATCTTTCTCAAATATTACCTGATCTTTAAAGGTGAGAAAACCGACATTTTTAGAGGACAATAATTTTTCTATTTTACGATCCCGCTCTTTTGCATAGGGTTCATAATCCCTGTTGGTAAATACACTTTGAATATCGTATTCCTTCAACAGCTTTTTAAATATTTCTGAAGGTTTTCCGTGGTAAATTCCAATGGAACTGCCGATTTTTTGTAATTCTTTCCTCATTCCCTGAAGGTTTTCGTAAATAAAAGTGACCCTCGCGTCATTTTCTGGCAATTGATTCAATATTTCAGGGTCTAAAATAAAAATGGGAAGCACCGGAAAACCGGATTTTAAAGCCGTTAATAAACCAACATTATCATCAATTCTCAAATCCCTTCTAAACCAGAAAACAGCTATTTTTTCATTCATTCGTTAATTAATTAATTAATTGATATTTAAAGTTGATAAACCACCGTCCAGTCCCAATACTATATTTTTTTTCATTTGTAGATATTTATTGTTTTTTAATTGGTTCCTAGATAGCTATCGGGGGTAATTCGCATATCTTCATTTGTCTTTGTATCGTGTTTGCGTTATGCTCATTTC
>JAENXB010000225.1 GCA_016649785.1 Flavobacteriaceae bacterium | reverse complement strand
AGGGACAGGTTCTTTTCCAGGGATATCAACTTCAGATCCAAACCGAATTCGGCATCATAACACACCGGAATATTATAAAGTTGTACAATGGTTTTTTTGTTATCTTAGTTCCCTGAAACAGCCCTTTTAAGACTAAAACCTCATCATAGACATACTCTATTGTATAAAGGTAATAAACTAATAACGAGTTATATGTGTTTATTACCTCAACCTTTACTTCAAAATAATGATCTTCAATTTTCTTTTTGTAAAACAAGACCTTTCCCAGGGTGTTTTCACTGATTTCAGGTTCAAATTCAATCAGGATCGCACGCTCCCCCATTGCCCTTATTCGGGGTGATTTACTGTTCATGAATGCATAATTTGAATATTATTTTCCCTGAGTTTTTGCTGAAGATATTTCAGAATTTCAACCGAATTAGGAGTGTCGCTGTGCAAACAAAAAGTAGTGGTATTACAGTCTAATTTGTGCCCATTTTCACAGGTGATCTTTTTATCAGAATACATAGATAAAAGCTGTTGAAAAACAAGCTCTTTTTGCGTGATCAACGCGTTGGGTTTTGAACGGGAAACCAAGCTGTAATTTTCGTTGTAATTCCTATCGGCAAAGGCTTCAAAAATTACTTTTATTTTACCTTCCGCGAGTTTAGAAATCACCGAATTCTGAGGCGCATAAACCGGGAAATTTTCTTCGAATTCCAGTATAGAATCGATCACAATTCTGGCGATATTTTCATCTTTTGCAGCATCATTATACAGGGCTCCATGGGGTTTAATATGGGTGAGTTTTCCACCTTCGGCTTCAGCTATTTGTTTTAAACTTAAAATTTGAGCGACTATGGAAAGCCTTAAATCTTCGGCAGGAATTTCCATGGATATTCTGCCAAAGTTTTCTTTATCCGGATACGATGGATGAGCTCCTATTTCAACCTTGTTTTCCATAGCGAGCATAACAGTTTGATGCATGCTTTCAACCGTTCCGGCATGTCCTCCGCAAGCTATATTGCAGGCAGAGATCAGCGGCATTAATTCCGCGTCATAGTTTCCGCCTTCACCTAAATCACAATTGATATGTATATAATTCATTTTGTAAAATTTTAAATCCCCTGAAGCACTGTATATATAGATTTAGCACCCAGAAAAATAGTGATCCCAATTATTATAATTCCAAATACATTTTGTTTCAAGGTATTGCGGTATTCTCCCAAAACAGAAGTTTTGTTCACTATCCAAAATAAGAAAATTGCAATTACCGGCAAGAGCAGTCCGTTGGCGACCTGGGCAAATTTGATGATCTCAATGGGGTTTAGCTGAAGTGATGAGAAAAATATTCCCAATAATAAGATGGTGGACCATACCGCCTTAAATTTTAGTGATTTCAAACCCTTTTCCCAACCGAAAAACCCTTTTACAACAAAAGCGGCGGCCAAAGGCGCGGTGATGGAAGATGTGATCCCTGCCGCCAACAAACCAATGCCAATAAACCAGGTTGCAAATTGGCCGAACAAGGGTTTTACACCTATGGCAAGATCAGCGGCGGAAGTTACCGTATCTAAATTTATGGCTGCGGCACTTATAACAATTGCCATAGAAACCACACCTCCCAAAACAATTGCCCAGAAAAGCTCCTTTTTGGCGATTTTAAGATCTGATGGATCTTTCCATTTTTCTTTTACCAAAGAAGCGTGTAAAAACAAATTATATGGCACCACGGTAGTCCCAACCAATGCGATAACGGTCAAAATATCTGCAGAACTCGTAGAAGGAATTAGCAAACCCTTTAATATTTCAACAATATCGGGTTTTACAAGAAAAGCGGTAATCAAAAAAGAAAGGCTCATTAATGCCACCAGGCCGATAAAAACCCTTTCTAAAATTTTGTAATTTCCAATTGCCAGAAGAGTAAAAGCGATCATCCCGACAAGGAGGCTCCAGACATTTAAAGAAAAATCACCTATTTCAAAAGTAATTGGTGATGTTATTGCCGTGATCCCCAAGACAGCTCCGGTGATATTTCCGGCCTCGTAAGCGGCATTTCCCACCACGATAGCAGCGAATACCAATACGATTGCACCTGCCTTTAAAAAAGGATTTTTCAGTTCCTCACGAATACATTCACTTAAACCTTTTTGAGATATTATCCCTAAACGGGCCGACATTTCCTGCAAAATAATACAGGCTATTATTGAAAGCAACAGGGCCCAGAGCAAAGAATATTGAAAATGAACACCTGCCAGGGTACAAACCGTAACTGTTCCCGGACCTATAAAAGCTGCCGAAACCATTACTCCCGGACCCACATTTTTTAACCAGTTTTTCACTTTTTGGCTTTGGATTCCTGTAGGGCATAAATTGCAAAGCTTCCCAGCCAATGTTCACCTTCATAGCTGTCACCCATTAAATTTGGGAAGGAATAATTAACATGTTTGTTCGCCAGGCTTGTTAAATGAGAAAAATTCTCCGGATATTGATTTGCCAGGCCATAAAACACCCAGGCACGGCTAAAATTAAGACCGTCCAGATGCACCAATTTACCATCGGTCCTATCTGAAACTTTACCGGGTTCCAAATCGAAATCAGATTTTTTTAGTTGAGGCATGAAATTATCTATCCATATTGAAAAAGCCGCCTTAGGCAATACCTTTCTCATTACATCCACCTCTTCCAGGCAAGGTGAAAGGAAATCGAATCCGCTGGGTTCCCAGGTTATGGGACAATTTTTATCCTTGAGATAAAACTCATTTGCACGTTTTTCGATCAAGGTCCGGAATTCCTCATTTTTTCTTGCCACGGCATAATCATGCGCAAAACTTAACGCAAATGCCGTATTGGAATGTTCCCCAACCCTGACCGGATAATTTAATTTCGGCAAAAATTCGGTATAACGGGTTACAATTAAGTCTGTTAGGGGCTTTATATTAGCCGATAATTCTATCCCTAAATCCGAATCCCAGGTGTTGAGTTCTTCCGACAGTTTTAAAAGCCAGGCCCATCCATAAGTTCGTTCGTAATCTTCGCTGTGCTCGGTTTTAAAATAGGCGACTTCTGCAGAAATATTTTCCTTTGAAAGGGAAGTTTCAAGTTTTCCCTTTATTTCCCGCGCATTATCAATTTTGGGAAATTTTTTCAATAATCTCACTAAAGTCCAATGCGCATGAACAGAGGAATGCCAATCAAAACAACCATAAAAGGAAGGATGAAGTTCCTGAGGAGCTTTCAGGTCTATTTCTCCGCCAAGGGTTTGCCCCAACTTATTGGGATATTCGGTTGCGAGGCAGGCTAATGGCAGTTTTACGAGTTTGTTGGCTTCTTCTAAATTCAATTCAATTATATCTTCATCCATAAGAGCATCAATGGAAATAGCCTTGCCGGTATCAGCATCATTCTTCAGATCTTGATCGGTTTTTTTGCGGTCTTCACCTTTACAACCAATTATTAAAAGTATTAAAAGTGGTAAAAAAATTCTCTTCATTTTAAATTGGTTGTAAAAATTGATTTTTTATTTCTCAAATGTATAAAAATCTTAAGGAACGAACTGAATCTTAGATATATTTAACCTAACCAGCCTTCACGGTCCAGACTCCTGTATTGAATAGCTTCGCTGATATGAGCACCCTTGATTTGTTCACATTCTTCCAGATCGGCTATGGTTCGGGATACTTTCAAAATCCTGTCATAGGCCCGGGCAGATAGATTTAGGCGTTCCATCGCAGTTTTTAACAATTGTTTTGAGGCATCATCGAGTTGACAGAATTCCTTGATCTGTTTTACGTTCATCTGTGCATTGTAGTGCACTTTTTCATTTCCATTGAACCTGTTGGTTTGCAGTTGCCTCGCAGATGTCACCCTTTTCCTGATTTCAACGCTGCTTTCTCCATTGCGCTCTTCGCTCAATTTTTCAAAGGGAACCGGGGTAACCTCAATATGAATATCGATTCGATCCAATAATGGGCCGCTGATTTTTCCCAAATAGCGTTGCATTTCTACAGGAGAAGAAGTTCTTGGTGCACCGGGATCGTTAAAAAATCCGCTGGGACTGGGATTCATGCTTGCCACCAGCATAAAACTGGAGGGATAAGTGACCGTGAATTTTGCACGAGAAATGGTTACTTCCCTATCTTCCAGTGGTTGGCGCAACACTTCCAGTACCCCGCGTTTGAATTCGGGCAATTCATCCAAAAACAAAACCCCGTTATGGGAAAGTGAAATTTCTCCCGGCTGCGGATAAGCACCGCCACCTACAAGGGCAACATCGCTAATTGTATGGTGAGGACTGCGAAACGGCCTTTGAGACATCAAGCCAACATTTTCCTTAACTTTTCCTACTACACTATGGATCTT
>JAENXB010000250.1 GCA_016649785.1 Flavobacteriaceae bacterium | reverse complement strand
CTCATGAATATTCATCTTTCACATCCCGGAAATCAACTTTCGGGAGAATTAAAAATTACGGGATCCAAAAGCGAATCCAACCGGGCTTTGATTTTACAGGCATTGTATCAAAATATAAAACTCGAAAACATATCCAATAGTGATGATACTCAAGTTTTACAGGAATCCCTAAAAAAAGGATCAGGGCTTATAGATATTCACCACGCCGGGACCGCAATGCGATTTCTAACAGCTTATTTCGCTTCTAAAAATGGATCGGATGTAGTTCTTACCGGCAGCCCGCGCATGCAGGAAAGGCCGGTGAAATTATTGGTGGATGCCTTAAAAAGTCTTGGGGCAAATATTTCTTATGAAAAAAATGAAGGTTTTCCGCCTTTGAGAATTAAAGGCAGAACGCTCACTGAAAATAAGGTTTGTTTGCAGGCGAATATCAGTAGCCAGTATATTTCGGCTTTAATGCTCATTGCTCCATCGCTGCCGCAAGGATTGGAAATCGTGCTGGACGGGCAAATCACTTCGGCTCCATATATTTCCATGACCCTGGAAATTCTTCAGAATGCGGGCATCAAGGGCAGTTTTAAAGATAACAGGATCCTAATAGAACATCAGGAAGATCTACCTTCAAAAACCATCAATATTGAATCTGACTGGAGTTCGGCTTCCTATTTTTACAGCCTGGCGGCAATTAGTGAAACGGCAAGTTTAAGTCTTTCAAATTACCGGGAATCAAGTCTTCAGGGGGATTCCTGTATCGTTGAGATCTATGAGCAACTTGGAGTAACAACCAAATTTCTGGATAATTCAATTTATCTTGAAAAACAGCCTTGTAAAATGCCAAAGCGCGTTGTGAAAGATCTTCGGAATTCGCCCGATATCGCTCAAACCATTGCCGTTACCTGTTTAGCTCTCGGAATTGAATGCGAATTAACCGGATTACACACCTTAAAGATCAAGGAAACCGACCGGCTTGTGGCCCTGAAAACCGAGATCGAAAAATTTGGCGCAAAGGTTGAGATCACAAATGACAGCCTTCAGCTATTTCCAGCCAAAATCTTAAATGAAAATGTTTCCGTTGCCACCTATAACGATCATAGAATGGCGATGGCTTTTGCGCCTTTGGTTCTTAAAGTTCCGTTAAATATTGAGGATGCCGGAGTTGTTTCAAAATCCTATCCCACCTTTTGGAAGGATATGGAATTCCTGGGTTTTCGGGTTTCAAATATTTTTCAATAATTCATTTTCTAAATAAACAGCTATTTACTTGACAACGCCTATGTTGAGGTTGTATATTCGCAAACTTAAAAAACTGCAACTATGGGAATGAAACTTTCACAATTCAATTTTGAACTTCCAGATGAACTTTTGGCTGAATATCCTGCGGAAATCAGGGATGAAGCAAGGCTCATGGTCCTTAACAGGAAGGAACAAACTATTGAACACAAGTTATTTAAAGATATATTGGATTATTTTGAACCTCAGGATGTTATGGTTCTCAATAACACTAAGGTTTTTCCGGCCCGACTTTATGGGAACAAGGAAAAAACCGGCGCCCGTATTGAGGTTTTTTTGCTGAGGGAATTAAATCCGGAAACCAAATTATGGGATGTGCTCGTTGATCCTGCGAGAAAGATCAGAATTGGGAACAAGCTTTATTTTGGCGAAGATGAAAGTCTTGTGGCTGAAGTTATAGATAATACCACTTCCAGAGGAAGGACACTTCGGTTTTTATACGATGGTTCTTATGAAGAATTCAGAAAAAAATTAGAGGAGTTAGGGGAAACCCCACTTCCAAAATATATTAAAAGATTAGTACAACCGGAAGATAAGGAACGGTATCAAACCATTTACGCTAAAGTACAAGGTGCGGTAGCAGCTCCCACTGCAGGTTTGCACTTTTCAAAACAACTGCTTAAACGCCTTGAAATTAAAGGAATTGATTTCGCTGAGGTGACTTTGCACGTTGGTTTGGGAACTTTTAGCCCTGTAGAGGTGGAAGATCTTTCAAAACATAAAATGGACAGTGAAGAAGCATTTATTGATGGAAAAGCTGTCAAGATCATTAACAACGCACTTAAGGAAAAACGCCGGATCTGTGCTGTAGGGACTACCGCAATGCGGGTTATTGAAAGTGCGGTTTCCACAAATCATACCCTGAATGAGTTTAGCGGATGGACCAATAAATTTATTTTCCCTCCCTACGATTTTAGTATTGCCAATTGTATGATCACCAATTTTCATACGCCTAAATCTACGTTGATGATGATGGTTTCGGCCTTTGCAGGACACGATTTTATGAAAAAGGCCTATGCTGAAGCTATCAAGGAAAAATATAAGTTTTATACTTATGGAGATGCAATGCTGATTATTTAATCAGACATTTTTAATTTTTTAAAGCCACGAATCCACGAATATTTAATTTGTGGATTCGTGGCTTTTTTGTTTGAAATGAATAGTTTTTGAAATGGGTTTTGAAAAAAATTTAATTTTGTCTCATTGAAGGTATAAGCCACGAACCTACCTTTGCCGGCGGGCAGGTGCACTAATATTTTTTTCTATATTCTCTTATCTTTTCTCTCTCCACTTTTTTCTTCTTTGAATAAATCGTTATAAAATTCTTACTTTTGCAGCGTGAAAAATGAGAAGAAAGATATACGTGCTTTAACCAAACAGCAACTTCAGGAATTTTTTGTCGCTCAGGGCGATCAATCCTTCCGTGGGTCACAGGTGTATGAGTGGCTTTGGAACAAAGGCGCACATAGTTTTGAGGATATGACGAATATCTCAAAGCAAACCCGGCAAATGTTGCAGGATAATTACGTGATCAACCACATTCGGGTAGACGTAATGCAGCGCAGCAGCGATGGCACCATTAAGAATGCGGTTAAATTGCACGATGATCTCACGGTGGAATCGGTTTTGATCCCAACCCCTAAAAGGACAACGGCCTGTGTTTCTTCCCAGGTAGGATGCAGTTTAAATTGTAAGTTTTGCGCCACCGCGGCCCTTAAGCGTATGCGCAACCTGAACCCCGATGAAATTTACGATCAGGTAGTGGCAATAGATAACGAGAGCAGGTTATATTTTGATAAACCCCTGTCGAATATTGTTTTTATGGGAATGGGAGAACCCTTGATGAACTATAACAATGTTATGAAAGCCATCGAAAAGATCACCTCAAAAGATGGTTTGGGAATGTCTCCAAGACGCATTACGATTTCAACTTCCGGAGTGCCAAAAATGATCAAAAAACTGGCAGATGATGAAGCCAAGATAAAATTGGCCGTTTCCCTGCATTCTGCAATCGATGAGGTTCGGACCAGAATTATGCCATTTAATGAAACTTTTCCGTTACAGGATTTAAGGGAAGCACTGGAATATTGGTATTCAAAGACCAAAAGCAGGATCACCTACGAATATATTGTGTGGGAAGGAATAAACGATACCCCAAAGGATGCTGAAGCTTTGGTGAAATTCTGTAAATATGTGCCCTGTAAGGTGAATTTGATTGAATACAACCCAATAGACGACGGCCAATTTCAACAAGCTTCTTCCCAGGCAACGCATATGTATGAAGTGATGCTGGAGCAAAACGGGATTACGGCTACGGTGCGAAGATCCAGGGGAAAAGATATAGATGCCGCATGTGGGCAACTGGCCAATAAATCTTCTTAAGCAAT
>JAENXB010000090.1 GCA_016649785.1 Flavobacteriaceae bacterium | reverse complement strand
GTATGGTGGCTTTTTGTTACTTCCCAAGATACTGTTAGTTTTAATTCTGTCTTTTCAGGTGTTATGCCATACATCTTTTTAGAAAATTCAAAGATTATAAATTCATCATTTTTCTTTTACCATTCCTTTAATCAGCCAAGTGTACAGAATGATGGAGATTATAGGAGAGAGGTTATAAAAATATCTTCAAGCATCTTATCTAATGTTGGTTTTAGAGTTACAGGGCTTTGTGACCGTATTTTTCTGAATGACATGATGTTTTTAGATTCTAACCCAAATAGGGTGAATGGTTTATACTTATATGATCATCTAACTTCACTTTATAATAAAAATCTTAAAAAGAACGATGCGAGTGATGCTTTGTATTACGAAAGTATGGATGCTGATTATAACAGAACCTTTATAGAATTGTCTGCACAAAAAGAAAATCCAATTGATTTAACGGTTGGTATTGTGGTAGATAATGCAGCACCAATAGTAGGTAATGATGTTATTTTTACCATTACGGCAAGCAATAATTTAGGCAATGCCGCAACAAATGTTCAGGCCACTTCTTTACTTCCTTCCGGATATACCTATGTTAGTGATGATGCCGCAGGAGTTTATGATTCTGTTACAGGTATTTGGACTGTTGGGGATCTTGCAATTTCTACAAGTGATATTATAAACATTACTGCAACCGTTGAAGCGGCCGGACCATATCAAGTGGATGCTTCTATTGCATCTAATGAGATAGAAATCGCACCGGGAGATAATACAGCGAATGCAACCACAATACCAGTAGCAGCTATTAATGATCTATCCACAACTATTGTGGTTGATAATGCAGCACCCACTATTGGTAACAATGTAGTCTTTACGATTACCGGAAATAACAACGGGAATAAACCGGCTACAAATGTACTGGCCACTTCACTACTTCCTGCCGGATACACGTATGTTAGTGATGATGCCGCTGGAGGTTATGTTTCAGGTACAGGTATTTGGACTATTGGCAACCTGGCCATTGGTGCAAATGATATCATAAATATTACTGCAACCGTTGAAGCAGCTGGGCCATATCAGGTAGATGTTTCGATTGATGGATCTGAAGCTGAAGATATGCCAGTAGATAATACAGATTCAGTTACACCGGTTCCAATAGCTTAATAACAATCAATTTTAAAAGTTTCGTTATGAAAAATTTTCAACAAATAGTAGAAAACACAACCTGGTATAACCAATTTTTGTACGGCCTTGTTTTGGCCATATTTTTTGGTGGCTCAACCTTATTAAGTGGGTTCCATCCTGTTTGGGCTTTGGTTCAAATTATGGCAGTTGCAGTTTTGAGGGAGTATTACATGGAACATGTATTTCTGCAATGGAATTGGCGTAATTTCTTTTTTCTCCAAGTGCCAGCAATTCTAATTTATATTTTTTTAACCCTTTAAAACCTTATTATGAAAAATTATTTGATAGTCCTAAGCCTTTTTATCACTGTATTTTCAGTTGCCCAGGTAGATACCAATGTAAAACCGGTAGATCATATCATAACCAATGATCCTGCATTACCTGAATTACTCACTGAATTTTACAATAGTGCAATTTATTACCGGGTTGATTATGCACCGCAGTTAATCAGCTTGCAAAAGGTTGTCTTGATCGAAGCCGATATGAATTTTATAGGAGGTGTAGTAGAAATTGAAGGAGGACAGGAAGTTTGGTTAAATTCTAAGTTACTTCTATATCCTAATTTGATGAGGGCAATTTTTTATAGGCAAATGGGGATTCTATATGGTCTAAAACCGGATAAAAATAGCAGTAACCTTGACTTTATGAGTGACCGTTGGGAGATGGGTCCAAAATACGAGCATTGGGCTTACAACCGCCGCCAAAATTCCACACAAAAAAGAATATTTTTCGAAAAGTTGGCCAAAAAGCATCCGTTGGTAAAGCAACTTTAATCACAACATAAAACTACCCGATTTATGATATCATTATTGCTACTTCAAACCGCAGGTGATGTAAAAGATATACTATCCATCCAAAGTGTTAGTGTAATAGGGCTAATGATCTTTTTCATGGTGTATTTGATTTGGCAAAACCAACTTTTGAAAAAGGAGATAATTTCAAGAGATGATAAAATAGCCGGAATTGTGGCAGAACACACAAAGGATTTGAAAGAGGGAAATAAGGATATTATTACCCTGGTAAATAAATATCACCAATTCGTTGAACAGCTAAACAATATGAGCCGTGGACACCGATAAACCTTATAATGCAGAAGTTGAAAAATATCGCCGCCAACGATGTAAAATAAGGGAATTGATGGAATATGTGGATCATAAAAAAGATCAGTTGTTTGCCCAAAATTTAACCCCTTCAGGAAATTTTTAATAAATGAAATTCCCAAATATAGGATATATCATTATTGCCATTTTAGCGATCCTCCTTTTTTTTAAAGGATGCGGCAAAAATGGATCTGGTGATACTACTATTTCAAATCGGGTAGAGAAAACCACAACCCGAATTGATAGTTCGCAGGATTTTAAAATTAAAAACCGTACGCCTGAAAAAATAAAGATCATTGAATACCGGGATAGGATTGTCAAAGTCAAAGATGAAAGGAATCTTCCAAGAGAAGAACGGAGCCAGGTTAAAGAAGTCAACCTTTATCAGGACACGACAATTTTAGACAATGCCCGTATTTTTTCCTATATCATTTCTGAAGGTAGGGTATTGAAAAAAAACATCATTGCTGAAATTGACCATAAAGAAATTACCACAACCATCACTAAAAATGCAAGTGGTTTATTTATTTCTCCTGGGCTGGGCTACTCACCTATTTTTGGAATTGAAGCCCTGGAATTGAATTTAACATACATAAGCAAAAATGACCTGGGCATAAGTGCCGGGGCATATTACAACCCAATGAGCAACCACACAGGATTTAAAATAACACTTCACAAAAGAATTTGGTAATGAGCATAAAACTATTATTAGGAGCCGCAGCCATAGCCGCAGGAGGATTTATTTATTTTGGAAAAGACAAATACGACAAGTACAATTCGGTTTTGACCAATTTACAATTCAAGATCAAGAGCGTTAAGAAAGTAAACATGGTCAATGGTATTGTTGTCTTCGATGCAGATATAGAAGTACAGAATCCGACTAACATGGCCATTGATGTACCTGGCAATCAAATTTTGCTCAAAAACATACATTTTTATAGCAAGTCAGGGGCTTATCTTGGCATAGCTACCCCAAATATAGCAGACATTCAATTACCGGCTAATGGCAGCCGGTTAATCACCAATATTCCCGTAAAAGTTTCCCTGAAAACTATTGGCAATTCCTTTTCAGAAATTTTGGGAATAGTTTCAAACCCTAAAAACCTTCATATCACCGCAGACATTGAAGCGTTTGGACAATCAATTACCGTGTAAATGACAGATAAAGATCAAATAAAATCTATTTTAGAAAAATCATCATTGAGCAATGAGGAAGCCTCTATTTTGGAAAATTATGAGCCAAGTGATGGGCAAAATAGGCTTTATTCTTTCTTTACTCCGGTATGGCTTTGTGAGGTCATGTATAAGTTGGCCAAACGGCATGGGTTTCCTGAAAACGGAAAGGTATTGGAACCGGCTTGTGGCACAGGGAATATGATAACAGTCCTGGACCATCCACAAAATTGCACCGCATTTGAACTAGATCCATTAAATTTTGAGATAGCCCAAAAGCGGAACCCTAAAGCAAAATTTTATAACCAATATTTTGAAACTGCATTTTTAGAGCAGCCTCGGTTAACCACAAAATTAAAAAAACCGGTTTCCTGGTTAAAGGATTACCCGTTTGACCTGGTAATTGGGAACCCTCCATACGGCAAATCCACTAATTTATATTCAAGCTTTTTCAAATCGTTAAAGATTAAACAAATGGAAATGTTTTTCATGTATCAATCTTTATTGCTACTGAAGCCAGGGGGATTGATGGTTTTTATTACCGGCCAAAATTTTATGAGGAACAATAAAACCTATTCCAGAGAAAAGGAAATGATAGGTAAGTATGCCGAATTTGTTGATGCGTACCGAATGCCAAAGGTTTTTAAAAATACAGGAGTACCAACCGATATTTTAATATTCAGAAGGAAATGAAAAAGCTAAGAGATCAAATTTTTGCAGAATTAAAAAAAGTAACTCCCAAAACTGCCGGGAATGTTTTTAATGCAATTCAATATGAACGTGGCTATAAAATGGTTGAAGAACTAATAATAGAAATGATGGTAGATGAGCAAATGAGCATATCTGGCTGCATACCCAATGTTAATAGAGAGATATAATGAGCGAATTTCTCACCATTACAAGTGATAATAATTGGTTTAAAAAGCACCCTGAAAAAATAGGTGGTGTTGAATTTGAATCTACTTCATTCTTTTTCCCTATACAAATTAAAGGAACAAAGGAAGATGTTCTCAGGGTAACGGGAATGAACGATACGACAGACAACGATAAAACAAAACGATTGCGAATAGCCAGGGCAAAAGCAAAAGCAATATTAATTCAATTAGAACTTAATAAATGAAAAGATATACCGGTAAATTAGACAGTAAGATTGAAGATTTAGTTAAAGACAATCTTCATTTTATCAATGGATTAATGGGTGCAAATGTGGGGCTTGGAAAATCAACTTCAAAAACCTTCTCCATTGATGAAACCGTTGCCATGTACAATCCCGGTATCACAAAGGAAGAAATAAAAGCTTGGGTTTGGTATCGCAGAAGCCTTGGTGTACCTATGACAAGTTGGAAGTCTTATTTTGTGCGTGAATCCAAAACCCTCATTTTTGATTGGGTAAAAGCCGGTGTTATATTTTACGATGCCGCAGCCAATGGGTATGTGCCTTATCCTGTTTTTGTATTCGGTAATTTATACACAAAAATTGCCAAGCTGAAAAAAGAGAAGGAAATAATTATTGAAAAGTTTGGACCAGGAATTTATGAAGATCACTTGGCAACCCTTGAAAAATTAAAGCCGAATGTACTTTCTATTTCAAATCCCGTTGAATCTGAACGGCCTATTATTTTAGCAATTTCCACTTTCCCTACAAAGTTTAAAATTGATAATCTAAAGGAATCCTCCGGAGTTATTCTTGAAGCTGAATCAACATTGAAGGAAGCTTATAAGGATTGGTTAAGAAATTTAGCCGAAGAAAACTTAAAAAAAACAAGTTCGTACCAGGTAATTAATTATTATCTGGAAAATGAAAACAAGCCCAGGAACATTGACAAAATCGAATGGAATAAAATAAAGAAGGTTACCAGGGAAGAAGGAGAGAGATTATTTAAGATATTTCTATATGAAGCCCTGGAATCAAAAGATCAGTTAGCTATTGATGCACATTATAATAGCCAGTACAATTCCACGGCGCCACTTCAATATCAGAAAATTCCTATTGGTATTGAAGTTAGCAGATCCTTCATGGGAAATTCCTTGGAGGTTCGTAAAGCACAAAGGGAAGGTATCGCATTTATGGAGTTGGTAGGCTTCGGAATTATAGCCTATGATGTTGGTGTGGGTAAAACGATCACCGCAATTATTGAAGTTGTTACAGCTTTGAAAAATGGAAAGTGTAAACGTCCTGTAATTGCAGTACCTAATCCAACCTACAAAAACTGGATCAAAGAAATGGCCGGTGATGGCGATCTTGCAGGAGTACTTACCGGAACAGGCATAGAAGTGAATGATTGGTTCAATTTAGGGACCAAGTACGATCATATTAACCTGGACAAAAAAGTAAAAGAAAACACAATTACATTGGTTTCTTACGAGGGATTAATGAAAATAGGGTTTAACGAATTTACCCAGGAGGATCACTTTAATCAATTGAGCGATATTGTAGGTCAGACCGAAGGTGCATCAGCACGGGACGAAGAAAAACAGAATGAAAAATTCCGTGAAATTATTGGCGTTGGCCTAAAAGAAACCCTTGCAGATATTGAGGTACTTGGTTTTGACTATGTGGTAATTGATGAAGCCCACAACTTCAAAAATGTATTTTCAGAGGTTAAATCCGGCAAAGACGAAAAAAAGCAATTTCATGTAAAAGGTGGATCACCATCTAACAGAGGGATTAAGGCTTTTTTTCTATGCAATTACATTCAGCGAAAGTATGGCCGCAATGTGATGTTGCTGACTGCAACTCCATTTACCAACAGCCCATTGGAAATTTACTCTATGTTGTGTTTGGTATCGTATAAGTATATGAAGGATAACAACATAATAAATCTTACTCAATTTTTTGAACAGTATATCGCTGAAACTTCTGAATATGTAGTAGGAGTTGATGGAGAAATTAAGCAAAAGAATGTGGTTAAGTCTTTTAACAACCGAATATCCCTGCAAAAATTAATCAACAGTCATATTAATTTTAAGACTGGTGAAGAAGCGAATGTTCCAAGACCCTGCAAGATTAATTTGCCAAAAACTACAGAGGTTACAGACCAGGGGACAGTAAAACTGGAAAAGAGTGAGCAAATTTTAACCTATTTACAGGCCGGGGAAAACCAAGCAAGTATTCAGGCAGAAATAAATAAGAAGGCCGCAGAAGGGGCAAGTAAGGATGATCCCGGAAGATTATTGTCACTAATGGCCGATTCGCAAAACAATGCGCTATCACCTTTTCTAGTTGGAAAATCCCAAAAAAGCCATGTGGCACATCGTGACTTGGGAGAGCCAACAGATTATTTGGAATTTGTGAATGAAAGTCCTAAGATAAAATACACCATGGACTGCATAGCTACCGTGATAGCACACCACAAAAAAACAAACACACCAATTTCAGGCCAGGTAGTTTATATTGACCGGGGAAAACAATACTTCAAATTCATCAAAGAATATCTTGAATTAGAATTGGGCTACAAAAAAGGAGTGAAATTAATTAGCAACCCAAAACTAAAGGTTGACGAAGTTGAATTTATCCAAGGTGGAATGAGTACCACGAATAAGGAGAAAATCAAAGATGCCTTTAATGAAGGGGTTTGCAAGGTTATTTTAGGGACGTCCTCAATTAAAGAAGGTATCAATTTACAGGAAAAATCAACAGTCCTCTACAATTTGTACCCAAACTGGAACCCGACAGACATACGCCAACTTGAAGGCCGTGTTTGGCGACAAAAAAACCAATTCAATTTTGTGCGTGTGGTGATGCCGCTTATGGAAAATTCCATGGATGTTTTTGTTTTTCAAAAATTGGAGGAAAAAACAAGCAGGATCAATGATCTGTGGAACAAAAGTGACCGGGGGAATGTGCTAGATGAAGCATCTTTGGATCCAAATGAAGTTAAGTTTGCCCTGGTAACAGATATTAACGTGTTGCTAAGGTTTGAAATGCAAATGATAAAAGAGGAATTATCAGCTAACGCATTCATTTTTCAGAAACAGGGTGAAGATTTAGATAATTATTCAAAATTGAAGATTCGATATGATAATTTGAAGATGAATAATTTAAATGATATTCAACAATATATCAATAGATTTCCATCCAAAGTGATAGCCAATACCAATGAGCATTACATTAATTTTCAACAAATACCGACTTTGGATTTAGACAGTCTTCCAAAATCAATAGTGAATGATATTGAACGGTTTCAAAAAGTGTATGATGAATTAAAAGCGATTGAGCAGGGAAACCATACCGATAAGGATATTATCAGGGCTATTGGCGCATACAATCGTTTAGAAACTACCTTTTCCAGTAGATACAATTTTAATCTTGACAATTTCAAAGAGGTTGTTTCCTCATTAGGGAAAATTCAAAGATCCCTTTTTCAAAACCGGGGTTATGATGAAAATACAGATATTAATCTTATCAGAGAAGAACTAGCTAAGGAACTGGAAGCCGCAGTAGCAGATTTGGCAGAAATTGATACTACAGAATATCAGGAACAATTATACAATGAGATTGTTGAGAAAAAAGAAAAGTTTGGTATTGAAGGAAAAACCATTCCGGAAAGGGTAAAAGACTTTGCTAAATTGAATAACCTACTGGATTATAAATTTGAGAAAAGTAGTGCTGAAGCTTGTTCCATTCCTTCCGGCAAATTTGAGCCTACTCCTACAAATGATAAATCAAAACGAATACGAATAGCCAGGGCAAAAGCAATATTAATCCTATTAGAACTTGAAAGCCTAAAAAATTAAAACTATGATAACAGTTAGTAATTATACCGATAAAGAATCAAGTATCAATTGGAATGACTATCCAAAGGCTATTCGGGACAGCCGGTCAGATGTGGAAGATATGTTAGACCTATATGGTGAGGATAAGACAATTGACAATATGATTGATTCATTCCTGGCCAATATCAACTCTAAAAAAACAGCCATTGCAACGGCTCACAATGGTAAAAAAGTAGTTAAAAAAAATAAGCCAAAAACCATTCAAGTTAAAAAACCGGCCTCAAAAAAGAAAGCTGCAACTAAAAAAGTTAAGGAAGTAGTTGACTACAAAATAGTCGATAATTTCAGTGAAGAATTTAAACTATTACGCAGGTTTCTCAATGCTACCAAAAAAGAAACCCTAAGTTATCAGCAAGTGCGATTACTTTACATGGCCTTCAATAAGGCCGCAGTATCACGTAATGTAAGGAAGTCAAGTGATAAGGCCGATGAATTTGAATTGGCAAATGAAGGTATTACCAAGATGTTTGATCAATCTGATAACGAGGAAGCAAAGGAGCATGGTATAAAATTGAAAATTGAGAATACAAAATTAATTGAGGATCTTACAGCCTATGTTTCCGGTACAAAAATTAATTATGCAATTACACTATTGCGAAGTTTCATTAGCCTGCAAGGGACTATTCCAGGAAAGGAAAAAGCGGAACGACTTTTAAAAAGGTTTCGAAATGCATTCAAAACCGAACGCCTAAATGACAAAAATCGTTTATATGATCAAGTTATGGATGCCATTTATGAACTGGATGAGTATTTAAAATCACCGAAGGAACCAGTAGATGTTGAAGCATTTGGCCTATCAGTACCAAGAGGGACTTGTAATAACAGGATTAAATGTGAAGGATTGAATAAAAACGGGCAATTGCTTCACGGTTATAAATTTTCAAAAGGTGGAGCCGTCGTAAAAGTAAATAAAAAAGCAAAAAAAAAAGGTTTAAGAATAGTTGATCCTGCCCTGGCAAATGATGAGTTTATTGATTTTCCCGGTGGTGAGATAATTATTGATAATTCCGGGATGCAAATTATGGTTTTCTTTGATGGAGATAGGAAGGATCAGGCCCCGGTAAATTTAACTATCCTTAAAAAACGTTTCAAATTTGAATGGAGCGATAATAACGTTTCTTGGAACAGGCCGCAAAAAGGGTTTTCTTCAAAGGATAAATTAGATTTATTGATTTTCTTAAAAGCTAAGGCGCCCGTAAAAAAAAAATCTAAACCAGAAAAATTAGAACAATCAATACGAATCCAAAAACTGGAACAAAAACCGAAACCTGTTAAAAAGGCGATGCCCAAAACGGTTAAAAAGTCAAAAAAAGGATTAAAATCCCCGGTTATTATTGCCGGGGGTAATTCTATTCCAACGGCTTCCATCGAAACAACAAAACCTATTGATCCAAGAATTAAGAATTTAGGGGATGCAATGCACGAAACAGGTGAAAACGAAATATTTAATATCCCAGGTGATATTGGCAAGTTTTTAGGTCAGGTAGAAAAAAAACCTGTGCATTCAGTCGTTACGACTATTGATGCTGAACAGGGAGCCGGAAAAACCAGATTTGTTTTTCAAATTATGAATGAATTGGCCGGAATTGGTTTAAAATGCTTGTTCTATTCCCTGGAAGAACACCCGCAGAGTAAACTGTTCAAGGATAAGGTTACAAAATATATTGATCCTTCCAACCTTGCCAATATTTCCGTAATAGATGAAGTTACAATTTGGAAAGATGAAATTCCGGTAATAGAAAGAAGTGATGCTGTATTTTTTGATAGTTTTCAAAAATTACCGGATATTGATTTAGATAAGGATATAAGGAAGGCTTTTAATGGCAAGTTATTCTATCTAATATACCAACAAACGGGTACCAAAAGTATGAGAGGTGGATCTAAAGCCGCATTTGATGGTGATCAAATATTGAAGATTAAGAAACATGAGAATTACCAGGATAATTATGTTTTTGCAAATAAAAACAGGTATAATGATGCTCCAGATTTAAAATTTAATATTTATACCGGTGCCTTCGTAAGAGGACCAGGAATCGCAACGGAAACCACACAACCTGCAAATAGTAGAATGCCCCCGGATACCGGGGGCAGGTTGATAGCTACGCCAATTTTTTAACCCAAAAGGTCTGAGATATTCAAGTCCTTTTTTTATTCCTCGAGTATCGTTAAAAATAACGCTGTTTTCCGGAAGGTTTCTTTTCGCACGATTTTTGTATATTTGT
>JAENXB010000315.1 GCA_016649785.1 Flavobacteriaceae bacterium | reverse complement strand
TGGATTTCCCCAAAAAAAACCCCTGGAATGTCATTCTGAACGATAGTGAAGAATCCCGTGTGCTGATAGAATTGAGATATGAGTATTGAGATATGAGATGAAGTTGAGGGATTAATGATGATTAGAGTTCCCAAAAGACGCCAGATTGCACCACTCTTCATGCCTGCACTCACTTTAGTGTTATCAACAGTCTTAATTAGCGTAATTCAGTAATATTTACTATTTAAAGAGACGCTGTTTCAACTTCGTACTTCGTACTTCCCCACCTCTAACTTTCCTTAAAGATAGTTACAGGTATAATTTTTGTGTATTTTTGCAAAGAAAACAGAAGGTTTTATAAGATTTATGAGTATGGCAACGAATCAACTGCTACCTCCTGAAATTTTATTTGATCAAATATAATTTTTAGAATAAATTCAATTCATTTTAAGATTCAAGAGTCTTAAAATAATTAAAATATTACAAATGAATACACCAGAATTTTACATCTCAGAAATCCAAAAGCTTCGCAAAGAAAAAAACGCTGTGATTCTGGCGCATTATTACCAGGATGAAGCAATTCAGGACATAGCCGATTTTGTTGGGGACAGTTTGGAATTGGCCAGAAAAGCCATTGAAACAGAAGCTGACATCATTGTTTTTGCCGGGGTATCTTTTATGGCAGAAACCGCAAAAATTCTAAACCCCAACAAAAAAGTTGTGCTTCCCGACCTGAGCGCCGGATGTTCACTTGCCGATAATTGCGTGGCAGAAGATTTTGCTAAGTTTAAAGAACGCTACCCTGATCACAAGGTGGTTACCTATATAAATACCAGCGCTGAAATTAAAGCGATGAGCGATTATGTTTGCACCTCATCCAATGCCGTTAAAGTTATAAATTCCATTCCCGCTGATCAGAAAATCCTGTTTGCTCCCGACAAAAACCTGGGTGCATATCTCAACAAGCAGACCGGCAGAAATATGGTGCTTTGGGATGGATCATGCATTGTTCATGAAGCATTTTCTTTGGAGAAATTAATAGAATTACACCTGGAATATCCGGAAGCTAAAATTGTGGCGCATCCTGAATCTGAAGATCCAATTCTTAGGGTGGCCCACAGTATTGGTTCAACCTCCCAGATGATGAATTATATTGTAAACAGTCCGAGCGACACTTTTATCGTAGCGACAGAAGTTGGCATTTTACATCAACTCAAAAAAAAGATACCCAACAAAACCCTTATCCCGGCACCATCTCATGAAGATAACACTTGTGCCTGCAGTGAATGTGCTTTTATGAAAGTAAATACCATAGAAAAACTCTACCTCTGTTTGCGTGATGAGTTGCCTGAGATCACTATAGATGAAACCCTTCGGAAGAAAGCACTTTTACCCATTGAAAAAATGTTGGCTTTATCTTAAAGATTCAAGGTTCAAGACTCAAAATTCAAGATTCAAGATTCAAGATTCAAGATTTGAATATTTGGGTTTTGAATCTTAAATTAAAAATAGGTCACATTCTTAGAAACCCAATTCCAATTCCGGGATTTCCGGGCCAAAAACTTCCATCTTCAGACTTCGGATTTTCTTCTTCGGAATAATTTTATCAAATTGAACCTCCGTTTTCCGTTTTCCGTTTTCCGTTTTTTCTTCTTCGTCCTTCGGTCTTCGGACTTCCGACTTCCGACTTCACACTTCACACTTGTTGCTTTTTTGAAGGTCAATTTCAGAAATTTCAGCTAAAATTTCAGGTTTTTCCTGCTCAAAAGCATCTTACCCCCACTATTTTTTTGCTTTTTTGTAAAAATATGTACGATTTAAAAAATGACCCCATAAAAATAGGGGGTCATTTTTTGTATAATAGTAAATTTTATAGTTATACCCCCTATTTTTTAGATTATATATAATTATTAAATTAAATTTACCCCGAACCTAAATCAATAAATTATGAAAAAAATAGAAGCTATTATCAGAAAGTCAAAATTTGACGAAGTGAAAAAGGCCCTACATGAAACAGGGGTGAATTTTTTTACTTACTGGGACGTAACCGGGGTAGGTAACGAAAAACAAGGCCATGTGTACCGAGGGGTTTCCTATAGCACAAGTGATATACAGCGAAGGATACTTTCCATTGTTGTTTCCGATGAATTTTTAGACAGGACCCTAAAAGTGATCTTTGAAGCAGCTTATACCGGAACTGTTGGAGATGGCAAAATATTCATCTCAACCATAGACGAAGCCTACAGGATAAGGACCAGGGAAGGTGGAACCGATTCACTGAGCTAACATCAAATTATAAATCACACATAAAACTAATTACAATGGATTTACTTACTGCCAACAATATTTGGATGATGATTTGTACCGCCCTGGTATTCTTCATGCACCTCGGATTTTCACTTTTAGAGGTTGGACTTACACGTCAAAAAAATGCCATTAATATC
>JAENXB010000241.1 GCA_016649785.1 Flavobacteriaceae bacterium | reverse complement strand
TTTACCCTGAATTTCCTTTGAAGGAAAAGTCAGGATCAGCGAATATGTATATGAATTGTCCACAACATTCCTGGGAGTTTCTGCAGGGATCCCAATGAATTTGGTTTTTGCATACAAACTAGTATCCAGGAACTTTTTAAGCGAATTCTCAAATGCTGATCGGTCTTCAGGATTATCGGGATTGTTTAAATAAAAATATACCACATGGGTGAAATTCTTATCAAAATCTACAGGTTGATCCTGTCCCTGAAGCTCGTTGGTTCCCGTTAATACAGTTAAAATTATCATCAATTTTAAAATTTTTATCATGGTTATTGATTCAGAAGTTCCAAATGTAATAAAAAAAATGGTTTTAATAAGATAGGTCCAAAAATTAGAACGGAATCTTTTATTGATAGAAAAACAATCATTTTCCAATTCCGTTTATAATTGGTTCCTTTAAACAAACAAACCCCAGACAAGTCCGAGGTTTGTTGAAAATTTAAAACTAATTTCACTTAAAAGAAACCAACGGGTTCTTTGTCATAAGAAACCAGCATATTTTTTACCTGACGGTAATGGTCTAAAGCCATTTTGTGGTTTTCACGACCAAATCCTGATTGTTTAACACCGCCAAATGGGGCGTGAGCTGGATAGGTGTTGTATTGGTTTACCCATACCCTACCGGCCTGAATAGCTCTTGGAACCTGGAATAATTCGTGAGCATCACGACTCCAAACTCCTGCACCTAAACCATACATGGTATCATTTGCAATTTCAATAGCCTCTTCAGTTGAGCTAAAGGTTGTTAAAGCGACAACTGGTCCGAAAATTTCTTCCTGAAAAACACGCATTTTATTGTTTCCTTTCAGGATAGTTGGTTGGATGTAGTATCCGTTTTCGAGCTCGCCTTCATAATTTCCGGCATCGCCACCAGCCAATACCTCAGCACCTTCTTCTTTTCCAATATTTATATAGCTCATGATCTTATTAAATTGAGCTTTTGAAACCTGGGAACCAATCATGGTTTCAGGGTTGAGAGGATTTCCCGTTTTGATTTTTTTGATTCTCTCTATCATTTTTTCGATGAAGAGGTCTGCAATACTTTCGTGAACTAAAATTCGTGAGGGAGTCGTACAAATTTCACCTTGATTAAGAGCAAACATCAACGCACCTTCAATCGCTTTGCTGAAAAACGCATCATCGTGATCGGCTACAGATGGGAAGAAAATATTTGGGGATTTACCACCCAATTCCATCGTCACCGGAATAATATTCTCTGCCGCGTTGTGGTATACTTTACGTCCTGTTTCAGTAGATCCTGTAAAGGAAATCTTGGCAATACGATTGGAAGTGGCCAGTGCATGTCCAGCTTCGTTTCCAAAACCGGTAACAATGTTCAGCACTCCTGCAGGCAAAATATCACCTATAAGTTCCATCAAACACATAACACTTGTTGGGGTTTGTTCCGCGGGTTTTACAATCACGGTACATCCTGCAGCCAAGGCCGGACCAATTTTCCATGCCAACATAAGCATTGGGAAATTCCAGGGAATAATTTCACCCACTACGCCAACAGGTTCGTGAAGAACAATACTTACCGTATGTTGGTCATGTTCGGAAATACTGCCTTCATCTGCGCGAATCACACCCGCAAAATAGCGAAAATGGTCAATGCAATACGGAATATCGGCTGCGCGGGCTTCACGGATTGGTTTTCCATTATCAATGGTTTCCAGAGTTGCCAGATATTCTAGATTATCCTCCATTACCTGGGCAATCTTGAGAAGCATATTACTTCGCTCGGTTGCAGAAGTTTTGCTCCAGGTTGGGAACGCCTGGTGTGCCGCATCCAATGCAAGATCGATATCTTCCTGAGTAGATCGCGCAGCTTTGGTAAATACTTTACCATCAATGGGTGATACATTATCAAAATATTGCCCTTTAACAGGTTCTACGAATTTACCTCCAATAAAATTGCCGTACTTTTCTTTAAAATCAGGTCTTGTTACATTTGCCATCTTTGTGTTTTTTAATTAAACAATCGTTATTTGACAACATAAAAAGCTGTTTAAATAACACTACAAATGTATGGCAAGAGTGAAGTAAGGGGGTTACCGCTACAGTTCAAAAATTTATGAAAAAAGGTCAAATTTATTCTGAAAGGAACTGCAAAACAAAGAATAAAATTTTTAATAGTCTGAACAGTAGACTTATAGTGTGTTCTCGGATAATTGTCGCATCTCCTTTGGACTTATTCCGAATTTATTTTTAAAGGCAATACTAAAGTTTGAAAGATTGTTATAACCAAAATCCAGATATATGTCTGATGGATTTAAATTGCCTTCCTGTAATGTTTCTTTAGCCTTTTGCAATCTTTTGTCCTGCAACCATTTTCCGGGAGCTATATTATATTCCCTTTTAAAATGGCGTTTAAAAGTAGAAAGGCTCATATTGCATAAAAACGCGATCTCTTCTAGCTTCAGGTTGGAATTCACATTGCGTTCTATCACATTTTGAAATAGAGAGGCTTCTTTTGAAATTAAAGAGTGTAAATACAATTCAAATTTGTTTCCATATTTATTAATAAGATAGAGCATAATTTCTTCAAATTTTACCGAAAGTAAATTTTTCATAAAACATGAAGGTTCCGTACTTATTGTAGATAACGTGTTTAAATAGGAAATTATGTACGCATCGTTTTCAATAACAAAATAAGGTATTTCGTCTTTATTGGAAGGAATACTGTCAGTGTGTTTATTTAAAAATTCCTGGAGTTTCTTTTCAGAAAAGAAGAATAATTTACAATAATAAATATCGTTGTCCAGCAGTTCGGTCCAAAGACTATTTCCCTTTTTAATGAGCAATGATTGCTGTTTATTAACGGCAATTGAAGTGTCTGCAAAATGCACCTGCTTTTTACCAACTTGTAAAAAACTGAACATATTCATACTTAAATTCACTTTGCTTTTAACAACATCACTGGTCATTTTAAAATCATAGACAAATAGATCCTGATTTTTTTTGTCGTTTTTAAGAAATATTTCGGGGATGTTTTCTATGGCCATTTTTGAAATTTGTAAGCCGGTAAAGGTACTGCTTTTTAAGTGTTTTACAATTTGAGAAATTAATGAATCCCGCAAATATTGCCTTGTGGTGGGTTGTATTTAGGGGTTGATATGCCTCTGCGGCTTCAAATTTTATAAACGGATTGATCCAAATAAGGAGTGCCAACAGATTGGGCTGCTCACGCCGTAGGACACGAATTAACCGCATTGTTTGGAATTGACCACGCAAGGACATTAGCCGTAATTGCGCCAAGCCATTACAAATACAATTTTGAGACTAAAAAGGAAAAACTGGGCCAATATGCCGAACGAGTGTGGAATATCACCGAAGGATCGACAGATGAGAAAGCCCTTGCTGCCATTGAAAAAACAGAAAGCTTTTTTAATGAGTTGGGAATAGACACTAAATTATCTCAATATACTAAAGACTATTCCGGAACCGCCGAACTGACCTCAAAATGTTTTACCGAACGTGGCTGGTTAGGTTTGGGGGAACATAAAAGTTTAAAACTTTCAGATGTAGAGAAAATAGTAACAATGGCTTATTGATCAAAAACATCATAAATTAAGAAAGTCTGCAAACCAAATAAAGGTTTGCGGGTTTTTTTATTTAAAAAAACCCAGCTGTTACCGGTACAACTATTTTTATAAGAAAGCTTGTAATTCATTTTAGAAACAGAAAAAGCCACTCGTTAAAGTGGCTTTTTCAATGGTTTAATTTATTTTTTAAAATTCTTCTTAACGGCGGGGTGGAAATAAAATATCCAAAATATCTACCGTTACAGTTCCCGGACGACGACGCTCCTCTTCTTTCCAGTTATAATCGGCATCATAAGCGCGGTCACCGTGTAAAATAAAAGCTCCCGGTTCCAATCTCACCCTGTATACATTATTGCAACTGGTTGCGGGCGGCTGATGT
>JAENXB010000147.1 GCA_016649785.1 Flavobacteriaceae bacterium | reverse complement strand
CTGATTATCAGTACAATATACTCATAATACCCTTCAAAAACAACAAAAATAAACCTAAAAATGAGCCATTTTTGAATTTAATTGTAAATTATCAAAGAACAATTTTAAGATGCGTTTGCCCTGAAGTTGTATTCTGTCAATTTGTCACATCTCAATTAAAAACTTATCTTTGCAAGCTAATTTACCTAAAAGGTATAGAAGGAATTATGGAGAAGATCATAGACGAAAAATCACAGGGAAATACACTTATACAGGAGCCTAAAGCCGAAAATAGCAGGAAACTGTTTATTGAAAGTTACGGTTGCGCGATGAACTTCAGCGACAGTGAAATTGTGGCTTCCATACTTCAAAAAGAAGGATATAACACCACTCAAAACCTGGAAGATGCCGATTTGGTTTTGGTAAACACCTGTTCCATTCGCGATAAGGCCGAACAAACCATCCGCAAGAGATTGGAAAAATACAACGCGGTAAAAAGGATCAACCCAAAAATGAAGGTGGGAGTTTTAGGTTGTATGGCCGAGCGCCTGAAGAGCAAATTCCTGGAGGAAGAAAAAATAGTGGACCTTGTTGTGGGTCCCGATGCTTATAAAGATTTGCCCAATTTAATAAAAGAAGTGGAAGAAGGCAGGAATGCGGTAAACGTGATCCTTTCCAAAGATGAAACTTATGGCGATATCTCTCCGGTGCGATTGCAAAGCAACGGGGTTTCAGCCTTTGTTTCCATTACCCGGGGCTGCGATAATATGTGCACATTTTGCGTCGTGCCTTTTACCCGCGGTCGCGAACGCAGCCGGGATTTTCAAAGTATCCTGGAAGAAGTGAACGATCTGGAAGAAAAAGGATTTAAGGAAATCACATTGCTGGGACAAAACGTGGATAGTTATTTATGGTTTGGCGGCGGACTTAAGAAAGATTTCAAAAATGCTTCCGAAATAGAAAAGGCAACTGCCACTAATTTTGCAGCTTTATTAAAATTGGTTTCTGAAGCTCATCCTAAAATGCGGGTTCGTTTTTCTACTTCCAATCCGCAGGATATGACCCTGGATGTAATTGAAATGATGGCTGCCTATCCAAATATCTGTAAACACATCCACCTGCCGGTACAAAGCGGAAGCAATTCGGTTTTAAAGAGAATGAACCGCCTGCACACCCGTGAGGAATATTTTGAATTGATAGCTAATATTAAAAAGATCATCCCGGATTGTGCAATTTCTCAGGATATGATCACAGGATTTTGCGGGGAGACCGAGGAAGATCATAAGGATACCTTATCCCTTATGGAGTATGTAAAATATGATTTTGGATATATGTTCTCTTATTCGGAAAGACCCGGGACCCTGGGTGCCAAGAAATATGAAGACGACGTTCCCGAAGAAGTCAAACAACGAAGACTGACCGAAATTGTCAAATTGCAAAGGGAACATGCGCTATACAAAACCCAGGGTTACATCGGAAAAACGGTTGAGGTATTAATAGAAAGAGAATCAAAAAAATCTGATCAGCAATGGAGCGGCAGAACTACCTATAATTCTGTCGCGGTTTTCCCGAAGGAAAATTACAGGATCGGGGATTTTGTGAATGTAAAAATTACCGATTGTACCAGCGGAACCCTTATTGGAAAAGCTGTAGGAGCTAGCGGGAATAATTAGTGAAGTTAGAAGTACGAGGTTAGAAGTTTGAAAATAGACGGGAGACCGGGGACGGGAGACCGAAGTAAAAAAAATAGGAACCAGAGTCAGGATTTATTATTCATTATTAAATAATAAATATTCAATTTAAAACATTCACTTATGGAATCAGTTCAGGCTATAAAACAACGATTTGAGATTATTGGGAATGATCCAAAACTAAATCGTGCAGTAGAAAAAGCCATTCAGGTGGCACCCACCGATATTTCTGTTTTGGTTACCGGGGAAAGCGGGGTAGGAAAAGAAAGCATCCCGAAAATCATCCACGCGCTTTCACACCGAAAACACGGAAAATATATTGCCGTAAACTGTGGCGCTATTCCTGAAGGAACCATAGACAGTGAATTGTTTGGACATGAAAAAGGCTCGTTTACGGGCGCATCACAAACAAGAAACGGATATTTTGAAGTGGCCGATGGCGGGACCATTTTCCTGGATGAAGTGGGGGAATTGCCGCTTACCACCCAGGTTAGATTGTTACGGGTTTTGGAAAATGGCGAATTTATTAAGGTTGGGTCCTCAAAGGTTCAAAATACCAATGTGCGTATTGTAGCCGCCACCAATTTAAATATGTTCGACGCGATAAAAAAGGAAAAATTCCGGGAAGACCTGTACTATCGTTTAAGCACCATTGAGATCAATTTACCGCCACTAAGGGAACGCAAAGACGATATGCATTTATTGTTCAGGAAATTTGCGGCAGATTTTGCCCTCAAATATAAAATGCCCACCATCAGGCTGGAGGAAGATGCCGTGGAATTGCTTCAGAAATATAAATGGGGCGGAAATATCAGACAGTTGCGAAATATAGCCGAACAAATTTCGGTGTTGGAACAGGAACGAAACATAAGCGGCAGGATCCTAAAAACATATCTTCCCGATATAGGAAGCAATCTCCCTGCAGTAATTTCAGAAAAGAAAAAGCAAGGGGATTTTAGCGATGAACGGGAAATTCTTTACAAGGTGCTTTTCGATATGAAAAGAGACCTGAACGATTTAAAAAAGTTGACCCTGGAACTGATGGAGAGCGGAAACCATCAAAAAGTGCAGGAAGAACATGAAGACCTGATAGACAAAATTTACGGGGACGAGGAAAAGGATATGGATGATATTGACGAAGAAAACAGGGAAGTACTTCAAATTTCACAAAACAAATCCCAGGATACAGAAGATAAATATTATTTTGCCGAAGAAATTGAAGAGGAAGAAACGCTTTCACTCCAAAGCAAAGAACTTGAACTCATTAAAAAGTCCCTGGAACGCCATAGCGGAAAACGCAAATCGGCAGCTGATGAACTGGGAATAAGTGAACGCACCCTTTACCGAAAAATCAAACAATTCGATCTATAGACCAACATTGCTATAAACCCAAGGCATACTTCATGAAAAAAATCAGTTTTTTTATCCTCTCCACCTTCCTGCTCACACTTCAGGGCTGTGGCATATATTCCTTCACGGGAGCCGATACCGGCGCAGCCAAAACATTTCAGGTAAACTTCTTTCAAAATACTGCCGACATCGTCGAGCCCGGAATTGACCGTACTTTTACCCTGGAACTTGAAGACCTGATCCAGAATCAAACAAATTTAAGCCTTACAAATTCCGGCGGAGATTTGATCTACGAAGGGGAAATTATAGATTATTACGTGGCTCCTATGTCGGCAACCGCGCAAAACACGGCCGCGCAAAACCGACTCACCATAGCGGTAAACGTGCGATATTACAATACCCTGGTGCCGGAAAAAGATTTTGAAAAGCGCTTTTCATTTTATTATGATTATCCGGCCAACGCTCAACTTGTGGGAGCAACTTTGGAAACCGCATTGGATGAAATTTTTTCCAGGATAACTCAGGATATCTTTAATGCTTCTCTTACAAACTGGTAATGAACCCGACAGAATTGACCTACTTATTTGAAAATTCGGCTTCTGTGGGAACTCAGGAAACCGGGGAGTTGGAGGATCTTTTGAAAGAACATCCATATTTTCAGGCTGCAAGGGCCATTTATTTAAAAGGGCTTTATAATCAGAATAGCTTTAAATACAACCTGGCATTAAAGAAAACCGCTGCCTTTACTTTGGATCGAAGCGTGCTTTTCGACTTTATATCCTCCACAGATTTTAGTCAGGACAAGGTTGCTCTTCAAATTAAAAAACAGGAAGACAATCTAAGGAATATCATTGTTTTTGAACCCCAGGAAGTATTTGGCAAAAAAATCATCTCAATAAACGATGCCATTAAGATGAAGATAACAGAATCGGCCCAGGTTTTGGATCCCGATCTGTTTGAACGACCGCTTACAAAACCTTCAGAAGAAATAAAAGTTTCAGAAAAAAACCCTTCAGAAGAAACCCCCGATATGGGAAGCCCTTTAAATTTTAATGCTTCCGAAGCGCATTCCTTTTCTGAATGGTTAAGCCTTACAAAAGCCAAACCTATAGACCGCATTTCAGAAGATTCAAAAAAAATAATGGATTCCAAATTGCGGAAATCTGAGCTGATAGACGACTTCATCTCGAAAAGCCCCAAATTAAAACCCAACAAATTATCTGCCACAACCAATATTGCACCGGAGCGAAGCCTTCCGCCGGAAGGCTTGATGACAGAGACATTGGCCCGGGTTTACCTGGAACAAAAAAATTATAAAAAAGCACTTCAGGCTTACAAAATATTAATTTTGAAAAGTCCCGAAAAAAGTGGTTTCTTTGCAGACCAAATTAGGGCAATAAAGAAATTACAAGAAAATAACACAGGAAAAGAATGAGCACTTTCACTATTTTTTTAGCATTGATCATCATTGTAGCATTTTTACTGGTAGTAGTAATTATGGTTCAAAATCCTAAAGGCGGCGGACTTTCTTCCTCATTTGGAGGTGGTGGTGGCCAACAACTTGGTGGGGTTAAAAAAACCACCGATTTCCTTGATAAAAGCACCTGGACACTTGCAACTTTAATGTTGGTATTGATCTTATTATCAAACGTAACCATTATGGGTGGAGGCGCCACTGCAGAATCAAGGGTGATAAACAGCGATTCGTCAATTGAAACCACTGTTCCGGAAGCAACACAAACTCCGTTGCAAACTCAACCTGAAACTCAGGACAAGCAATAAAATTACTTTTTATCGATATATAAATGCCAGCTTATGACAAGCTGGCATTTTTTGTTTATCATTGTCAGTATTATGCTACTGGCATAATTTTAGTCCATTGATGCTTCGTACACATTAAATTCATTAACTAAAACACAATTTACAAATGGCTTTAAACATTAAACCTCTTTCAGACAGAGTTCTCATCGAACCTGCTGCCGCCGAGACAAAAACTGCTTCCGGAATTTACATTCCCGAAACAGCTAAAGAAAAACCACAAAAAGGAAAAGTAGTTGCGGTTGGCAAAGGAACTAAAAAACACGAAATGACCGTGAAAATTGGTGATGAAGTGCTTTATGGTAAATATTCCGGTACCGAACTTAAATTGGAAGGCAAGGATTATTTGATCATGCGCGAAGATGATATTCTTGCAATTGTATAAAATACACCTATCAATGTACTAACCCGGTATTCACTTTCAGGGTTGGGAATTTCACTTATAATAATTTTAAAATTACAAACTGGTCCTGAATTATCCCGAAGCACTGGGACAGGACGACTAAAAAAATAACAAAATGGCAAAAGATATTAAATATAATATTGAAGCCCGTGATGGGATCAAACGCGGGGTAGATGCATTGGCAAATGCAGTAAAAGTAACCTTGGGCCCAAAAGGACGCAATGTAATTATCAGCAAATCATTTGGTGCGCCAATCGTGACCAAAGATGGGGTGACCGTTGCCAAGGAAATTGAACTGGAAGACCCATTGGAAAATATGGGAGCTCAAATGGTAAAGGAAGTTGCTTCCAAAACCAATGATCTTGCAGGAGACGGAACAACAACCGCTACAGTACTTGCACAGGCAATCGTTAAAGAAGGCCTGAAAAACATTGCCGCAGGAGCCAATCCAATGGATTTGAAACGCGGAATAGACAAAGCCGTTTTAGCCATCACCGAAAATTTGGCCAAACAAACCAAGGAAATTGGTAATTCTTCAGAAAAAATAAAACAAGTCGCTTCAATTTCTGCCAATAACGACGATCATATTGGAGAATTAATTGCCCAGGCTTTTCAAAAAGTTGGAAAAGACGGTGTGATCACTGTTGAAGAAGCTAAAGGAACCGAAACCCACGTAGATGTAGTTGAGGGAATGCAATTTGACCGTGGATATTTATCTCCGTATTTTGTGACCAACAGCGAAAAAATGACTTCAACTCTTGAAGATCCATACATTTTGCTATATGACAAGAAGATCTCTTCCATGAAAGATCTTCTTCCTATTTTGGAACCGGTTGCACAATCAGGAAAACCATTATTGATCATTGCCGAGGATGTTGACGGGGAAGCCCTTGCAACTTTGGTTGTGAACAAACTTCGTGGCTCCCTTAAGATCGCCGCAGTAAAAGCTCCGGGTTTTGGGGACAGAAGAAAAGCGATGTTGGAAGATATTGCCATCCTGACCGGTGGAACCGTAATTTCTGAAGAAAGAGGATTCACTTTAGAAAACACCACTCTTGAACAATTGGGTACTGCCGAAAAAATAGCTATTGACAAAGACAATACTACAATAGTGAATGGGGCCGGTGACAATGTTCTTATCAAAGAACGCGTAAGCCAGATAAAAGCTCAAATCGAGACTACCACATCCGATTATGACAAGGAAAAACTTCAGGAACGATTGGCCAAACTGGCCGGTGGAGTTGCCGTACTTTATGTAGGTGCAGCTTCAGAAGTTGAAATGAAAGAGAAAAAAGACCGTGTGGACGATGCGCTTAACGCTACCCGTGCCGCAATTGAAGAAGGAATTGTCGCCGGAGGTGGTGTAGCCTTGGTACGCGCAAAAGAGGTGCTTGTAAACCTTGTTTCGGAAAATGCCGATGAAGCAACCGGAATTCAAATCGTGAACCGCGCTATTGAAGCTCCCTTGCGCACCATTGTTGAAAACGCAGGTGGTGAAGGTGCCGTGGTGATCAATAAAGTAATGGAAGGCAAAACCAACTTTGGGTATGATGCCAAGACCAATACTTATGTAGATATGCTAAAAGCAGGTATTATCGATCCTAAAAAAGTAACCAGGATCGCGCTTGAAAATGCCGCTTCTATTGCAGGAATGATCCTGACTACAGAGTGTGCCCTGATAGACATCAAGGAAGATAACCCAGCCGGCGGCGGAGCCGGAATGGGTGGCGGAATGGGCGGTATGATGTAATATACCTCCACAGCCAACTATATTAACCAGACGAAAGAATATAGATAATAGATGAAAGACTATTAAGTTGATACATCAATTATTACATAATTTTATGTGTCAATATATTGCCGTCACCTTAATAATATCAAAACCCCGTTTCCAAATTGGAAACGGGGTTTTTTGTTGTGTGCCGTGCATGACTTATAACTAGACGGTGAAAGTCCGTTATGGGGGTTTATAGCTACCTACCATTAGCTCAAGGCAAGGGTGTCCACCGTGAGGTGGAATCTGAAGG
>JAENXB010000352.1 GCA_016649785.1 Flavobacteriaceae bacterium | reverse complement strand
CTCCAATTTTTACGCGGTAATATTTTCGATCATTTGCTTCGCTTCCCGTAACTGCTATAGTGCGATCTGCATGAAATTCTCCGGTTATGAACAGGTTGCCAATAATACTGACATCTTCTGCTCCAACAGTCCAAACTCTTTCCCCTTGATTGACAGGGTCAATTTTGTGGATCTGAACCCCGACATTTCCTGCGGGATGCGGTCCTGAAACATTGTGAATTTCAACTCCTTTGATATTTTTTAAATATTCCGCAGAACTTTTATCTACCGAAAGATGAACTTTTCCGGGAGTTAATTTTTGAAGCGCGTAGATCCCTTCCTGAAAAGTGGCTACTTTATCTTTTAAAACAAAACCCAGATCGGCTGCCAGTGGCGCTGTACTTACCGCTGAAATAAAAATAGCCTTGGGAATATCCGTAGGATCGGCCACAATATCGTAGGGTCTTTGCCTAATAAAGACACCACAGCCACTTTCCAGAATTCTGCTTTTCACAGAATCAGGATCGGCTGTTGCCGCGTTCATTTTTCCGAAGTTTTTGTAAGAATCAGTTGGGTCAGACTCAATAATTACCTCAATGATTTTGCGTTTTTCAGCACGTTTTATTTCCAAAAGAGTTCCACTTACAGGAGAAGTAAATTTAAGTTCCTCGCTATATTTTGAGAAGAACAGTACATCCCCGGCAAGAAGTTTTTCTCCTTCTTTAACTACCATTTTTGGAATTATTGTGTGAAAATCTGTGGGTTTGATGGCGTAGGTCTTGGACCTTGGGGCATCGACAATTTGTTTTTCCGCCTCCCCTTTTAATTTTAGAGTGAGTCCTCTTTTAATTCGAATGTCTTTTGACATAGGATGGAGTATATTTAGAATTATTTTTTTTAAGTGAACAAATTTACTAATTTTAACCCTATATCCCCCAAAGAACCTATATATTTTTTAACTTTTTATTAGGATAGGTAAGTGGTTTAAAATTAAGGGAATAAAATTTGTGTTGGACGATTAAAAATATTGAGAATTAATGAAAAACATTTCCCTTTTGATGGTTATATTTTGGACAGGCTTCATTTTTGGTCAAATTCAGGATGAGACCCTTGCCCCAAACTATATCAAAAGCATTGAATTTACAGGTAATTCCAATATTACGGGAAATCCAATTGTTCAGTTAGGTGAAAATTTAACGCTGGAATTTGATGACATCATTGGGGATGAAGCCGATTACTATTATACAGTCAATCATTATAATTTTAACTGGATGTCCTCTGAATTAGTTAAATCTGAATATCTTGAAGGATTTGATGACACGCGGATCTACAATTACACAAATTCCTTCAACACTCTTCAGCCTTATACCCATTATAAATTAACGATCCCAAATACCGATACCCAGGGCTTAAAAGTTAGTGGAAACTATATGCTGAAGGTTTTCAACAGCAACAAAGAACTTGTGTTTTCCAGGAAATTTATGGTCTTCCAACCTCTTACCCAAGTGGCGGTCACAGTAAAAAGATCCAGGGACCTTAACTTTATCAACAGCAAACAGGTAGTGAATTTCAGCGTAGATTCTCCGGATTTGTTGCTGCGCAATCCGGAACAAACGATAAAAATTGTAATTCTTCAAAACCACAATTTAAAAACTGCTATAAAGGATACAAAACCACAATATACTATTGGAAATCAGCTCATTTACAAGTATGATCAACAAACCGCTTTTTGGGCAGGAAACGAGTATTTATATTTTGACAGTAAAGAAGAGCGTTCCTCGACCATAAGCATCAACAGGATCGAATTGCTGGATCTTTACCACCAT
>JAENXB010000319.1 GCA_016649785.1 Flavobacteriaceae bacterium | reverse complement strand
TGGCAGGAAGAAAGCGTTCAGAAAAAATTGGGCGTTTGGTCAAGAGTGGTGTTGGGCTGGGATGAATTGCAGTATTTAAAAGTGGCCAGAATTGGGGACAATATGCGTGAAGTTGCCGTAACGGAAGGCGATAAAGTTGAAGCGCAAATTCGTTTTGGTTTTTCAGTGAATGGTTTTGATTCTTCGGATGTAGTGAAACAAATCAATAAAGTTTCAGAAAGCGATTTAAATGAGCTTCTGGAAGTGTATGAATCTTCCTATAATTTAACGTCATCACTTTTAAAAGGCGGCGCGCAAAGACATTCATTGGTTGATGCCGCAAGAATAGAATTGGGTTTGAGAGCCTTTTTAGAGGAAGGCGGTTTCAAAGCATTTACGGATACTTTTGAAAATTTAGGCGAATTAAAACAGCTACCGGGAATTGCGGTGCAACGTTTGATGGCCGACGGCTATGGTTTTGGTGGTGAAGGCGACTGGAAAACGGCAGCAATGGTGAGGGCAATGAAAGTGATGAATGTTGGATTGGAAGGCGGAACGTCTTTTATGGAAGATTATACCTATCATTTTACGCCTCAAAAATCCTATGTTTTAGGTTCGCATATGTTGGAAATCTGTTCAACTATTGCTGAAGGAAAACCTTCTTGTGAAGTGCATCCTTTGGGAATTGGCGGAAAAGAAGATCCTGCAAGATTGGTATTTAATGTTGCTCCAGGAAATGCCATCAATGCTTCTTTGGTTGATATGGGCAACAGATTTAGGTTGATTGTAAACGAAGTTGAAGCGGTTAAACCTATGGCAGATTTGCCAAAACTTCCAGTTGCAAGGGTTTTATGGGAACCAAAACCAAATTTGGACATTGCCGCAACAGCTTGGATTTTAGCGGGAGGCGCACACCATACGGTTTATAGCCAAACAATTACCACAGAATATATGGAGGATTTTGCAGATATTGCGGGGATAGAATTGCTTGTTATAGATGCAAATACCAGCATTAGGGATTTTAAGGATAAACTAAATGCGAATGAAGTGTATTATCACTTGTTTCAGCATGGCCTATAAATAAACAATTAACCAAACAACTAAATTATGAACATTCAAAAAAATTACATGGTTGGTTTTGCCATAATGCTGTTTGCCAGCCTTAACATCCAATGTAAGGGCAATCAAAAAGAAGAAAAAAGCACTGAAGTAACCGATACGCAAAAAATGGAAATCGCAACTATTGAAAAGACAGCTTTTGGCACCACGCCAGAAGGAGAAAGCGTGGATAAGTACACGCTAAAAAACCAAAAAGGGATGGAAGTTGCCATTATTACCTACGGCGGTATCATCACTTCTTTAAAAGTCCCTAATAAAGACAATGTTTATGAAGATGTTGTTTTGGGATACGATTCACTGGCAAAATACACCAAAAGCAGTCCCTATTTTGGCGCAATAATTGGCCGATACGGAAACAGAATTGCCAAAGGTAAATTTTCTCTTGACGGTAAAGAATATAAATTGGCCACCAACGACGGACCCAACCATTTGCATGGCGGCGCAAAAGGTTTTGACAAAGTGGTTTGGACAGCTGTGGCTATAAAAGGAGACAGCACCGCGTCTTTAAAACTTACCTATTTAAGTAAAGACTTGGAAGAAGGCTATCCAGGAAATTTGAAAGCTGTTGTGACTTATACGCTTACAAATGACAATGTTTTAGAAGTGCTTTATGAAGCGACTACCGATAAAAAAACCATAGTAAATTTGACACAACATTCTTATTTCAACTTGTCGGCTAATTTTTCTAAAACAATATTGGATCACGAAATTGCCATAAATGCAGACACTTTTATTCCTGTAGACGCAACTTTAATTCCAACAGGGAAACTTACTGATGTAACAAATACGCCTTTCGATTTTAGGGCAGCCAAAGTTATCGGAAAAGATATAGAAGCAAAAGATGACCAATTGAAAAAAGGGTTGGGTTATGACCATTGCTGGATATTAAATAATCAAAATGAAGGATTTAAATTGGCTGCTTCTGCGTATCATCCTGAAAGTGGAAGATTGCTTGAAATTTATTCAGATGAGCCTGGAATTCAATTTTACACCGGTAACTTTTTAGATGGAACATTGCCATCCAAAACGGGTGGTACTTATGCTCATAGAACCGGATTTTGTTTGGAAACACAACATTATCCTGATTCTCCAAACCAGAAATATTTTCCTTCTACGGTATTGAATCCGGGAGAAAAATATACCTCAAAAACATCATTTAAATTTTCTGTAAAATAATAGTATGAAAACACTTGACTTATTAGATTGGGTATCCATTGGAATCTATTTCGCGATATTACTG
>JAENXB010000235.1 GCA_016649785.1 Flavobacteriaceae bacterium | reverse complement strand
TTAAAGGCTTCAGGTAAATTTTGAAGCCCAATTAATACGGCCAAAAATGTAGCCAATCTTAGATCGATGGCAAAAACTGCCCCTAGTGCAATAGATTCAGGAACAAAATCCATCATCATTGCCAAAAGGGTAGCGGTCCGTCCACCTTTTTTTGACAAATATCGATCAAGTAACATAAACAGAATTGCACCAACTAAAAAAGAGGAAACCATTGGTAACAATTCCAACTCTTCCATTCCTTTAGGAATTAGGACCAAAGCCACTGCAGATAAAATAATTCCTGAACCAAAGGACATTAGGGTATGGGTTATTTCATATTTTACAGGACTTTCTTTGATATGATGGTTAAAATAATGGGCTAAAATCCCACCTATAAAAACAGTGACCCCTGCAATTCCTGAAAATAATATGAGTTTTGTGATCATATTTTAAAGCGACATTTTAGGTTCTTCCATATCATTTAGACTTTCTAAATTACTTGCGACAGTTAGGCTAAACTGCGTTTTAATGCAGTTTATACATCTTTGTTATCGTTTTTTTATTTTTTTCCCTCAAAAAGATTCCCTGTAACTTCGAAATTATTAGATTCAAAATCAGCGTTAGGAAATGTCTTTTCCTTACCAATCGCCCAAGGCCATAAAGGGTTGGTTTTGTTTTCTTTTGAGTGAGCGTCATAAAAGAATTGCAATACAGCTTGAGCACAGTCAATCTGTTTAAAAATTCCTTCTTTAAAATATTCTTTATAAAATTCAGTTCGGTTTATTGATTTTTGGTGAATGATATTATGCCTATTCTTTTCTAGAGATTTTAGGTTACTCCAAAATTTTTGAGATTCAATTTTTTGCGTAGAATATATATCAGTTAAAATATTAGATAGCTTGTCACCCATAGAAACCCATCTTTCAATTGCAACTTTGTCATAGATTTCTGTAATACCTTTATTCTTAACCTTGACTTCATATTTATAATCATCTGGAATACTAAGATTCACAAATGATTCAATCGCTGTATAGGCGAAAACAATGGAAATTTGAATTAATTCAATATAATCTGCAGCTACTATTGATTTTTCCTGTAAGAATTTCCTTTTGTCAGTGTTAGTCTCGACCAAAGAGTGGTTAGTGTTTTCAGGGTTTATCTTTTCATCATATAATTTCCGAGCTAACGTTTTATATTGTTGACTAATGGAAAGAAGCATTCCAATATTATTTGGAGCAAAAAATTCAAAAGGATTTTTAGGAAAATTAATTTCATCCATTTCTTGAGAAACCATAGAACCAGTTTCTTCCCCGTTCTCTACTTTTCGATACCAGATCGGCTTATTAATTCTCTCGTCAAATATTTCGTATTGACTTGGATTAATACAATATACCAAACTGTTCTTTTTCATTTCCTCTTTTTATTTAACGACAACATAATTTTCAATGACATGTCATTAATATAACTTTTGCACGCTATGTCGTTTTATTTTCTCTCAAATGTACCTGATTCAAATAGATCAACCAAGGGACTTCTAAGGGTTTTGCAGTTTGTGCCCAATCAATAAACGTAAACTTTGGTGGTTTTATGCTGCTGTGCCCAATATACCAGTTCTTGCCACCCAAAAATAAAAAAAGCTTCCCATTTCTGAGAAGCTTTTTCTTTGTGCGGGCGGGGAGACTTCCTTCGCTGCGTGTCTTGCTCAGGACATGCTTCTCGTCTCCCCTTAATTTATATAGTAATTAGATTTTTGCAATAAAAAAAGCTTCCCATTTCTGAGAAGCTTTTTCTTTGTGCGGGCGGGGAGACTCGAACTCCCACACCTTGCGGCACCAGATCCTAAGTCTGGCGTGTCTACCAATTCCACCACGCCCGCATTAAAATTTCACAACACTTAGGACTCGTTGTAAAATCTGCTTAACACTGTAAGCGGCTGCAAATATACATAAATGTTTCAATTTTCAAATAGCACTTGGAGAAAATATCAATTTTGTACCTTTGATTTCTTCTGAAAATTACAAGTTTCAGAATGAAAGCTCGGTTTTGGGATTTTTAAGGACTTCCGCTTCCTGTAGCTATCATCAAAGCATCAAATGATTACAAGGAAAAATTCCGTTTAAATTAATATAAAACAACAAAAATATTCAAATGAAAGATGTAAAAGAATATGCAGAAAAAAATAAGGACCGGTTTGTTTCCGAATTGGTTGAATTGCTTAAAATCCCTTCCATAAGCGCCGATCCGGCATATAAAAAGGAGCTCTTAAAAACTGCCGACGCGGTTAAAAAAAGAATGGAGGAAGCGGGCTGCGACCTGGTTGAAATTTGCGAAACCCCGGGGAATCCCATTGTGTACGGGGAAAAAATAATCGACAAAAATTTGCCCACGGTCCTGGTTTATGGGCATTACGATGTGCAACCACCGGATCCATTGGAATTATGGGATAATCCGCCTTTTGAGCCGGTTATTAAAAAAACCGCGGCCCATCCCGAAGGTGCTATTTTTGCCCGTGGCGCCTGTGACGATAAAGGACAGATGTACATGCACGTGAAAGCACTGGAATATATGACCAAAACCGGCCAATTGCCCTGCAACGTGAAATTCATGATTGAAGGCGAAGAAGAAGTTGGGAGCGAAAGCCTGGGTTGGTTTATTCAACGCAACAAGGAAAAACTCGCCAATGATGTGATCCTCATCTCCGATACGGGAATGATCGCGCCGGATGCACCTTCAATTACCACAGGCCTGCGCGGATTGAGCTATGTTGAAGTAACGGTAACCGGCCCAAACCGCGATTTGCACAGCGGATTATACGGGGGAGCCGTGGCAAACCCTATCAATGTTTTGGCAAAAATGATCGCTTCCCTGACCGATGAAAATAATCACATCACCATTCCCGGTTTTTATGATAAAGTAGAGGAATTGAGTAAAGAGGAACGCGCAAAAATGGCGGAAGCTCCTTTTGATCTGGATAAATATAAAAAAGCCCTGGATCTTGACGATGTATATGGCGAAAAAGGCTATTCTACCAATGAGCGTAATTCCATCAGACCAACTTTGGATGTCAATGGAATTTGGGGTGGATATACCGGGGAAGGAGCAAAAACCGTGATCGCGGCCAAAGCACACGCAAAAATAAGTATGCGTTTGGTGCCAAATCAGGACTGGAAAGAAATTACAGAACTCTTTAAAAAGCATTTTGAAAGTATCGCGCCAAGAGGGGTGAAAGTAGAGGTGAATCCTCATCACGGCGGACAGGCATATGTAACGCCAATAAACACTTTAGAATATAAAGCTGCAAATGACGCTTATGTGGAATCTTTTGGCAAAACGCCAATTCCCCAACGCAGCGGTGGGAGTATCCCTATTGTCGCTCTTTTTGAAAAAGAATTGAAGAGCAAAACCATCCTGATGGGCTTTGGACTGGACAGCGATGCGATTCATTCTCCAAATGAACATTTTGGGGTTTGGAATTTTTTAAAAGGGATCCAGACAATTCCTTTGTTTTACAAGCATTTCACAAAACTTACCAAAAAATAAGTTGTTGTCAATTATAAAAAAAGCGGTTGTGAAAGTATTTCGCAACCGCTTTTTTTTATTGTTATTTTCCTGAAAAAGTTTACATTTTTTTGACATATTTGGTGAGGATCACAATTTCCTGACCATCAACTTTTCCTTCAATATGTTCGGCATTATTATGATCCAAAGTTACGCGGCGAACTACCACTCCTCTTTTTGCAACTATACTTGAACCTTTAACGTTCAAATCCTTAATTAGGACCACATTGTCACCGGCTTCTATGGTAACCCCGTTGCTGTCTTTATGAATAACCTGTCCGGGAGCTGCGGTTTTTGTTTCTCCGGCTGTCGCCCAGGCCTTTAGATCGTCTTCCATATACATCATATCCAGCAAATCCTGTGGCCAGCCTTCAGCCTTAAGTCGGTTTAGCATTCTCCAGGCCATCACTTGCACTGCGGGAACAGGACTCCACATACTATCATTTAAACAGCGCCAGTGATTGGCTTCTGTTTTTTCCGGATCTTCAATTTGTTCCTTGCAGGTTGAGCAAATTAAAATCTTATTTTCAGAATCTTTGGGAGATTCTGGCACTTCATAAACTT
>JAENXB010000099.1 GCA_016649785.1 Flavobacteriaceae bacterium | reverse complement strand
GGGCTATTTCTGGAAATACCGCAAAAGAACAGGATAAAGTGAGCAATTCCCCTACTCCAAATGGAGCCGGATATATTACAAAATGGAACAGCATGCAGGATGCCCGTTTTCTTGCGGCGATTCTTAAAGAAGGGATCAAAGTGAGATTCTCAGGGATCCCTTTTGAGAACTCAACCCAGAAATTTAATTCGGGAAGCCTTGTAATTACAAAAAGCGACAATCGTAAACTGGAGAACTTCGACTCAAAATTGGTCGAGATCGCAAACAAACACAACAGGCAGTTAACCGCCGCCGCCAGCAGTTTTGCCAGCAGCGGACCGGATTTTGGTTCTCCGGAAATTAAGATCATCAACAAAGCCCGGATTGGGGTTTTAAGAGGTGAAGGCACAAATTCCCTTAATTATGGCGAGATCTGGTACTTTTTTGAACAGGACCTCAACTATCCAATTACCTCCATCAATACGGGGGATCTTAACAATTTGGTTTTATCAGGCCTGGATGTTTTGATCTTTCCATCGGGCAATTACAGCAGCATTTTAAGCAATCTTAAAATGAAAGAACTTAAAAGCTGGGTAAAAAATGGAGGAAAAGTCATTGCAATTGGAGATGCAGTTGGCAGTTTTGCAGGAAAAGAGGGATTTGAACTAAAAGAAAACAAACCTGCAGCCAAAAAAGATTCTACAGAAAAAGGAAATTTCACTCCTTATAACCTTCGGGAACGTGAAAGTATTAAGGACCTTATCACAGGAAGCATTATAAAAACAAAAATTGATAACACTCACCCAATGGCTTTTGGGTATGATGAAACTTATTTCAGTTTAAAATTGAGCAATAAGAGTTTCAGCTTTTTAAAAGATGGATATAATGTGGCTTATTTACAGGAAAATCCGGAAATAATTTCAGGATTTGCCGGAAGCAACGCAGTAAAAAACATCAAAAACTCGATGATCTTTGGGGAAGAAGAAATGGGAAAAGGCAGTTTTATTTATATGGTTGACAATCCCCTGTTCCGGGCTTTTTGGGAAAACGGAAAACTGTTCTTTGTGAATTCCATCTTCTTCGTGAACAATGATGATTTGAACAGATATTAATAAATAGAATACATCCATTGCCGGCAGTTTTAACTGCCGGAACAGTTTGAATTTTAATTTGGCTTTAGCCACATCAATTGAATAAAAATTGAGAGATAGAATCGGGAATTTAATTTCGCTGCCATCAGTCTATTTTTTGTTGCTGAAGAACGTAACAAAGCAAAAACAATTTATAAAAAATGTGGCAGAAAAAGAACTGATCGCATTCAAAAATGACAATGATGGCAGCCTGACCCCGCAGGATCTCAAAAAAATAACAAGCTATTACGGACTTGGCGTGCCGGGTGTTTTGGGAGAATCATTTTGTGTGTTGCGGGGAAAACCCATGACCGAGAATGAACGCTTTTGTCTTACTTTCCTCGGCAGTATTTCAGGGCTGCTGGACGATTTGTTTGATGACCCTAAAAAACAGGTCAATCATTTAGAAAAATTCATACTTCAGCCTGAAAGTTTGAAACCGGCGAACACTTATGAGTCCTTGTTGCTGCATTTTTACCTGCTCGGTTTAAAACATTCTGCCAATCCCGGATTGTTAAAAAAGCAGGGATTGCAGGTTTTTAGATCCCAACAGCAAAGTAAAGATCAGCAAAATTCCGGCAATTCGCCCCAGGTAATCCAGAATATTACTTATGCCAAGGGCGGCGATTCCTTTATCTTTTACAGATTATGTTTGAACGATCCGTTACCGGAGAATGAGGAAAAATTGTTATTCCATTTAGGCGGACTGATGCAATTGGGAAATGATATTTTTGATATTTGGGAAGATTATCAGTCGAACACCAACACCGCTGCAAGCCTTTGCACAGATATCCCGGAATTGCGCGCGGAGTTTATAAATAAAATGCAGTTCACTTTTAAATTGGCCCGGGAAACCAATTTCAGAAAAGATCGGGTTGAAAATTTTCTTCGAAGCACCACGCTTGCACTCTCAAGGGTATTGGTTTGTCTGGATCAATTTGAAAAACTTCAATTATCTTCAGGAAACCTATTTCTTATTGAAAAGTACAGTCGCGAACAATTGATCTGCGATATGCAAAAACCTAAAAATCAATTCAAAGCCATCAAATACGCCCTCAAACTATTTCCGCTTAAATATTGAAAATTATTATTGCCTAACTGAATTTCGATATGCTTTTTAACTTAAATTCGTGAAGATTTTATAATTTAAAAAATGCTGATCCCTGTTTTATTACTGATCGCCGGACTGGTTATTCTTATATTTGGTGCGAATTATATGGTTGAAGGCGCTTCGGCCCTGGCCAAAAAATTCAATATTTCCGATCTCGCCATCGGCCTTACGGTTGTTGCCTTTGGGACTTCAGCCCCGGAACTGGTTGTAAACACATTTGCGGCTCTTCAAGGCCATCAGGACATCGTATTTGGCAATGTGCTTGGGAGCAACAATTTCAACCTGTTCATCATCCTTGGGATCACAGGTTTGATCGTTCCCCTGGCAGTTCAATCCAGCACGGTCTGGAAGGAGATCCCAATTTCGTTTCTTGCCGTTGTCATCCTCTATTTCCTGGTAAATGACAACTTTTTATTCGGTTCGGAAGCTTCTGTTTTAGGCCAGATGGACGGGCTTATATTATTGATGTTTTTTGGCTTATTCCTCTTTTATGTGTACAAACAATTAAAAAGCGATCCAACAGAAACCGAGATCAAGCTACCTCATCTTTCAAATTTAAAGATCGGGATCTATATAATCGGCGGACTGGGCGGACTCGTTTATGGAGGACATTTAGTGGTGAATAATGCGGTTGAACTGGCTCAATTCTTCGGAATAAGCGAAAAGATCATCGGATTGACCGTGGTTGCCGCCGGTACTTCCCTGCCCGAACTTGCAACTTCCCTGGTCGCCGCACTTAAAAAAAATTCCGATATAGCCGTAGGAAACATTATAGGATCCAATATTTTTAATATTTTCCTTATCCTTGGCGTTTCCTCTGTTCTGAAACCCATAGGATTCGATCCGCTTTTTAACCTAGATCTGTATATTCTAGGAGGTGGTACCATTTTCTTGTTTTTAGCTATGTTTATTGGAAATCCTAAGAAAATCGATCGCTGGCAGGCAGCTGCGAAACTATTCTTTTATCTTGGCTATATGACTTATATGGTGCTCCGGGAATTATAAATCTCTCTAATTTTTGCTGAAAAATGAAAAAAATTCTTGTCTTTAGTTTGCTTATAATGTTGGGTTCCTGCGGAAAATCTACTGAAGAAAAACAGAGAATTATTGAAATAGATTCTCTTAAAACCGAAATCAGGGAATTGCAACGCGCTATGGATACCCTGAGTGATCAATTGATGAAAAAGAATTACGTCACTAAAGATTTTTCATCCTATTTTGACAGCATTCCGGAACCGGAAAAATTCCTTATTGAAAAGCTCAAGGAAAAATCTGAATTGATCCCAAAGAAAGCGGTATTGGGGGGAACTATGCATTTTATCGAAGTTTCATTTATAAACGACAACCTGATCTTAGCCGAATACGAAGACGGGCATATTATGGGCAGAGCTATATATCAATATAAAATGGATAAAAACGGGAAATTGAAATTTGAGCTTTTAAGTGAGTTGAAAGATTGAAAAATTTAATTTCAGGGTATTTCTATTAGGTTATCCGGGGTTCTTGTAGATTAATGGAGATAAATTCCACCGATTTAAAACTCCCAGGCCACCAGGTCTTTCACTTCTTCCGATGAAAGTGGTGTTACCACTGATAATTCCGAAGGTGCATATTTTTCCATCAGAAATTTCAAAGCGGGCAGGATCCATTTTTCACTTTCTTCATTTAAATTATCAAGAAGCAGGGAGAGTTGATACAGAGAAGTTAACTTTTCAAAAAAAGGTTTTGCCGATGCTTCCATTTTATCCTGCGGAAGGTTCATTATTTTTTCAGAAAAAAGGATTAATCTATCCAATTCCAATTGTACCCAATTGCCAAAATCAGGATTTTCAGTTGCAGTTCTGCTTATTTCTTCACAAATAACATCAAATCCATTTGTTTTTGTCATCGCCCTGAGCATATCCAAAATAATGATGTTTCCCGAGCCTTCCCAAATAGGAAGCACCAAAATATCCCGCATGAGCTTTGGCATCACCGTGTCCTCAATATAACCAAGTCCGCCCATTAGTTCCATGCTTTCACGGGTAATGTAAACGCCGGTTTCCGCAGACCACTTTTTTGTCATTGGATTTATTAATCGAAGGAGTTGTTTTTCTTTTTCATCACCGGCATCGGCGAGTTCCAGGGATTTTATTGTTCTCCAAACAAGGTAAAAATTGGCTATATGCAATGAGCCAAGTTCAGTGAGTTTAGTCCGGATCAAAGAATGTTCAATTGCGGTTTTTCCGAATGTTTCCCGATGACATAAAAATTGATATGATTCTACTAACGCCCGGCGTGAACAGGCAATCGCGGCAACGGAATTATAAATTCGCGAAATATTGATCATTTCCAACATCACCTTAAACCCCTCAAATTCTTTGCCTACAAGTTTCCCCATTGTATTGGTGAGCATACATTCTGCACTGGCCATAGAACGTACGCCAAGCTTATCTTTTAGTCTGATAATATCAATGGGGTTGCGTTCTCCGGTGGGAAGAAATTTTTCGATCAGGAAAATGGAAAGGCCTTTTGTTCCCTTAATGGTTGGATCTGTTCGCGCAAGCGCAAAAATAATATCGGCATTTGGGTTGCTGCAAAACCACTTTTCGCCGTTCAGTAAATAATTTTCTCCTTCATGTTGGGTTGCAACAACCAGGTTTGCGCCAACATCAGAACCTCCTGTTTTTTCGGTGAGAAACATGGCACCACTATAAAAATCGTCTAAATTATTGGTATAAATATGTGGTAACAACCTCTCTTTATCTTCTTCCACGCAAAAAAGATCTATAAGCCGGGCAACACCATCTGTCATGCAATGCGGACAGAATTGCCCACATTCACTCATGGCATAAATATATCCGGCACTAAATCCCAGCAGTTGTTTTTCATTTTTAAAGGTATCGCGTAAGGAGGGCTCCCATTTTACCCGGAACATCTCCGATTTTAAGGCAATCTTCAGCAATTCCCAATAAGCAGGATGAAAACGGATCTCGTCAATAGTTTCTCCAAGCGAATTTCGTTTCACCAGTTCAGGACCTGATTTATCGGCGAGAAGGGAAAATTCGTTCATTTTACCGGCAGTTTCTTTGCCCAGTACATCCAGTTTATCTGCCATATATGCAAATCCATTGGAAGTGGTATTTTCTTTCAGGAAATTTTTGAAAATTAGATCACTGTGATAAAAATTATCGGAAGGATGGAAATTTTTACTGAATACCTGATTTTTTTCTTGTGGGTAATGCGGAGATTTAGATTCCATTGTTTTGATATTTATAGCTAATAATGCCGTTGAAAATTTTGAAGTAAGGCCCGGAATTTATCACTTCAAAAAGTCCTGATAGATAGCTTTTTTAATCAATACAAGATACTGACAAAAAACCATTTCCACATTAAATAGGAAATAACAAAATCCTGTATCCCAGGCATTTTACGATCAGAATATATTTTACTGAGTTCAGGAAAGCGAAATGCCCGGCGGGTGCCAGGCATTAATTCACTTACATTATCTCGGCCTGATTCAAATTCAGCCCGGTTTAGATTTTTTTACTTCTTTGAATTAGAATTTATATTCCAGGTTAAGATATATCAAAGACTCGTTATTTTTGGAGGCAAGATCATAGTTCCATGATTGGAAGTTCAAAGAAGATGAAACTCCTTTCACGGGAATATATTGAATACCGGTAAGAAAAGCACTCCCATCTTTAGAGGCATTCCAGTTTGTGGTAGCTGTTCCAACTTTGTTGGATTCCAACTGATCATATCTTCCAAAGATTTCAAATTTGTCATTGATAACATAGGTGGAATAAATTGAATATCCACTTAAATCGTGATCTAAAGCTGCATCTGAATATTTTTCCCCGTCATACATTGCGTTATACTCAGCACCAATTCTGAATTTTTTATTAAATTCATATCCGGCAAATAAAGCCAAGTTGGTAACGGTAGGGTTCTCCACAATTGTGGTATTGGGTTCTTCCCCAATCATTTTTTTACTGTCTTGTCCGGAATAGTAGACTTTAAAAGTCAATTCTTCAATTGGATTGTACACTAAATTTCCACCTACTTTATATTTACCATATAAGTCCTGTACTTTTTTGTATCCTTCCCCATTCAAAACAAATAAATTCATCTTTAATGTTTTATGAAGTTTGAATTCTGCATTCAATCCTAAATCGGCACTGGTTCCAAAACCGTATTCATCCTGATATGATTTGAAAATATACCGGTATCCCCAGAATTTTTCCTGGTCGCTAAACTGATTTAAACCAATCAAACCCCCTGAAAGTTTCAACCAATCCGTTGCTTTATAATCCAGTTGGGCAGCTTTTAAATAAACGGTATAATCGCTACCATCATCTTTTCCAACATCAAGGGTAACCTTTGCAGAAAATTTGTCGTTAAAAGTGTATTCATACCCCAAATAAGCCCTTTGTATCTCGAAGGCACTTTGTTGAACAACATCCTCGGTCATATCATAGTGATAATTAAAGAATACTTTTCCGTTAACATCCCCTTTGGATTGAGAAAAAACAGCAACTGAACTGAAGAAAGCAATTAAAACAATGATCTTTTTCATAATTTATATATTTTTTTTATTGACAATGCAAATAACCGACATCATTGTTAATTTAAGGTTAAGGCCAGGTTATGTTAAGGTCATAAAACCCCTATTTTAACAGAGAGATAATTGAAATATAACTGGATCTCTGATTAACCATATTGGACCATGAAATTTTCTTTAAAAAGACTTCTAAAAACCTTATAAACTTTAATCAGTTCGGTAAAAATAAGTGAATTGACAATTAAGAGAAACTCCTTATAAATTGAGGGTTTATAAGGAGCTTGAAATTGTAATATCGGGGAGAAAAGAGATTAAATAATTTATTACTTACCCGGTTTTCTCACTTTTTTCTTTTTCTGATGTTTTAAAATTTCAGCTTCCCGGTAGAAAATAATTTCTTCGGCAATATTGGTGATCAGATCCCCAATCCGCTCTATTTTTTTAATGATCGAAAAAAGCAATAAATACTGATCTATTAAATTGGGATCCTTTTTAACTTCTTCAGAGATAACTTTAAAGGCGTTTATATTTATCTTATTTAAGACTTTATCTTTTTTATAAACTTTCCTTGCTTTTTTGGTGTCATCATCAATATAGGCATCTTTAATGTCGTCTAACATGGAAAGTGCCGAATCGTACATTTCTACAAAACGCAAATTCTCCAACAATTTAGGATCTATAGGTGTATTAATCTCAATAATATATTTTGCAACACCAAAAGCATGATCGCCCACCCTTTCAAGATCAAAATTAATTTTTCTTAGGGCCAGAACAAACCTTAGATCACCTGCTACCGGGGTATGCAGTGCAATAAATCTTTCACAATCGCGGTCAATTTTCAAATCCAGGGCGTTTACCCTGTTTTCGGTATGAATTACCTCCTCGGCCAGATCGCTGTCGTGAGTGAGAAATGCCTCTTTTGATTTTAGCATTTGCTTTTCACAGAGCTCAAACATTTCAAGTCCCGACTGTTTTAACGATTCCCTGTATTGATCTAAATTTGTCATGGTTTATGAATTTTATCCGAAACGACCTGTAATGTAATTTTCGGTTTGTTTTTTTTCCGGATTTGTAAATATTTTATTTGTCTTGTCAAATTCAATGATCTCCCCAAGATAGAAAAATGCAGTATAATCGCTTATTCTCCCCGCCTGCTGCATATTATGTGTTACTATAACTATGGTATACTTATGTTTCAGCTCGTGAATGAGTTCTTCTATTTTCGCAGTGGAAAGAGGATCCAATGCAGAGGTTGGCTCATCCATCAAAATAACCGATGGCTCTACAGCCAGGGTCCTTGCAATGCACAATCGCTGTTGCTGCCCTCCGGAGAGTGCCAAAGCCGATTTGTTCAGGTTGTCCTTTACTTCATCCCAAAGGGCGACTTGTTTAAGAGTGGATTCCACTCGCTCCTTCAAAAAAGTTTTGTCTTTTATTCCCTGGATCTTTAAGCCATAGGCCACATTCTCAAATATTGATTTAGGAAATGGGTTTGGCTTTTGAAATACCATTCCAACCTGTTTTCGAAGCTGCTCTACATTTACCTTTTTCTTGTTAATATTTTGATTGTCTATAAAGATCTTTCCCTCCATTCGGAAATCATCCACATAATCGTTCATCCTATTGAACAATCTTAGGAAAGTAGATTTACCACATCCCGAAGGCCCAATAAAAGCAGTGACGCTATTTGCTTTTATGTCCATGGAAATTTCCTTTATTGCCTGAAAATCGCCATAAAAGACATTTACATCCTTGGCTTGTAGTTTATATTTTCTCTTAAGACTACTTTCAATTACATTTTCATTTTTCTCTTTGCCCATAGTAAAACAACCTCTATTATTTAAGTTTTTTCTGCCATCTGTTTCTAAAATAAACAGCTATTCCATTCATTATGAATGTAATTAACAATAATATTATTATTGCTGCCGCTGCATTTTCCACAAAACCGGGTTGCGGCCTGGTTATCCAGTTAAAAATTTGGATTGGCAGCACCGAAAACTGATCCATTGGAGATAAAGGGGCAAATGGCACATAAGCCAGTGCACCAATAACGATTAAAGGAGCTGTTTCTCCTACAGCCCTTGATAAAGCTAATATCACTCCCGTTAAAATACCTCCAAAGGAAGCAGGTAATACCTGAAGATACACCGTTTGCCATTTTGATGCTCCCATAGCATAAGATGCATCCCTTATGGATTTTGGCACTGCTTTTATTGCCTCCCTGGTTGAAACTATCACAATGGGAAGTATTAATAAACCCAAGGTTAAACTCCCTGCCATTACGCTCGCCCCCATTTCCATTATTCGTACAAAAACTTCCAATCCCAATAACCCGTAAATAATGGAAGGAACACCTGCCAGGTTGGAAATATTAACCTCTAAAATAGATGACAATTTATTCTTTTTTGCATATTCCTCCAGGTATATAGCCGCTGCGATCCCAACCGGTAATGCAAAAATTGTTGTTAAGGATAAAACCCAGAGACTCCCCATTAAGGCAGTATAAATCCCTGCTTTCTCTGGACTTCTTGAAGGAAGATTCATTAAAAAAGACCAATTAATCCTCTGGATCCCATCCGTAAAAATATTACCTAAAAATATTAATAGCAATACCAGTCCCAGAAGCGTACACGCAATCCCCCAAACTTTAAAAGCCTGATCTTTCAGCCTGTTTTTCCTAATATTATTCATAATTCTCCCGGAATTTTTTACGCATTTTATGACTTAAAGTATTCAGCAGAAAAGTAAAAATGAACAGGGTAATCCCTGCCGCGAATATGGTCCTGTATTCAAGGGAACCGTGTTGAACATCACCCAAACTCACCTGGACTATATAAGATGTAATTGTCTCTACAGGAACCGTAGGGTCAAAAGTCAATCGCGGCTGTTGCCCTGCAGCAATGGCAACGATCATTGTTTCCCCAATTGCCCTTGAGATCGCTAGGATTATAGATACAATTATTCCGGAGGAAGCAGCCGG
>JAENXB010000258.1 GCA_016649785.1 Flavobacteriaceae bacterium | reverse complement strand
TTGACAACTATAAGATAAGCAAAGTGGTGTCCAACCTATTGATGCCGGTACGAATGCGATGGAAAATTCAAAATACAGAACCAATAATGGAGAACCGACAACTTGACTTAATGTTCAATTAAAAAAACGGGGGATGGCTAACTAAAGTTCAGGGTAACAGATAATATATCTTGATCCTATTGTTTATTGTAGAGAATTAACTTTTCAAAGGTTTTGGACTATTGAAAGATTTCAAGTTAGAAGTTAGAAAATAGAACAGAAAAGTGGCCTGAAGAGTCGGGAGAGGAGAGAGGCCCCGAAGGGTCGGGAGTGGAATTGTGCTTTCGAATCTATCCGAACTGGAATTTGGTTTTTTGAACACTAACTCACCAATTAAAGAGGTAGCCAACTTCTCCAGGGTTTCGGACTTTGGAAAAGTTTTAGGTTAGAAAATAGAATTCTAAAAAACTAAATTTATTTCCTACCAAACCCAAATGCAGATTTCGGGCAAAGTTTCCATGTAAATAGAATAAACTATAATGTAAAATTGAAAATGAGTTTAAGAAAATTAACTATTTTGCTATAATATTCTAAAAATAAGTTAAATTAACCTATCTTGTATGACCAAATATTTAAAATTGTATTGAATCATGGCCTTACCTCCCCAATTTAACCATGTATTTCAAATTTTACCCAACCCCAGTTTAATTCTCCTTCCGGATGCTCCAAAATTCACCATTGTTGCAGCTAATCAAGCCACCCTCGATATAGCGATTTCATTAGAGGAAGATTTTATAGGGAAAGGAATATTTGAAGCATTTCCAGAAAACCCGGAAGATAGGGTATCAAACGCTGTTGAAAATTTAAGAAACTCCCTGAATTTTGTAATCACCAAAAAGGATTCGGATAATATTCCGTTTCAAAAATACGACATCCCTATTCGCGGGACTACAAAGTTTATGGTAAAATATGTCAATATTCAGAACATTTTTTGACACTGTTGAGAGAAAAATTCATTTGAAATTGAAAGTTTATGGAAAAATATGTCAATATTCAGAACATTCCGATAAAGGATGATACCAACAACATCACCCACATTTTGCACTCAGTTGCAGATATAACAGATAAAAAAATCCTGGAAATATCGTTTGAAATTGAAAGACAGCGTTTCAATGCTCTATACTTACATGCTCCTTTCTGCATGGGAATATTAAAGGGCCCAAATCATGTGTACGAAATGGCTAACCACACTTATTTAAAGCTAATTAATAAAAAGAGTATCATTGGCAAATCCATCAAAGAAATACGTCCAGAAACCGAAGAGCAAGGATTAATTAAAATCCTGAACAAGGTTTACAAAACTGGAAAAGCCTTTTCAGCCCATGAAAAGCTTCTGAAATTGGATACGAAGGTTAATGGGCAAATTATTGATATTTACCAGGATATACTATTACAGCCACATAAAGACATTAATGGCAATATAGACGGCATTTATTTCTTTTTTATGGATGTCACTGAAAAGGTAGAATCCCGGAAAAGAATTGAGGAGAGCGAAAAAAGGTATCGGGAATTAATAGAGAATTTACCTGTAGCTACCTATTCCTGCGATGCTGAAGGGCATATTTTAATTTATAACAAAGCTGCGTCAGCATTATGGGGGAAAGAACCAGAAATAGGCAAAGATAAGTGGTGCGGTTTCTGGAAAATTTACAACAAAGATGGAAATCCTATCCCGTTTGACAAACGTCCAATGGCTATAGCTTTAAAGGAAGGCAGGATTATAACCGATCAGGAAGTAATTATTGAACGGCCTAATGGAGAAAAAGTAAATATATTGCCCCATCCCGTTCCTTCTTTGGATTCAAACGGCCAGGTAACGGGAGCCGTGAATGTGTTGTTCGATATTACTAATCTAAAAAAAGTAGAAGAAAAACTGGCAAAATTAAACAAAGAACTTTCGGATTATAAATATGCTTTGGATGAATCATCTATTGTAGTAATTACAGATCAAAAAGGAATTATCATACATGTAAATGACAACTTCTGTAAAATTTCCCAATTCAGCCCGGAAGAATTAATAGGGCAAAATCACAGCATTATCAATTCAGGATACCATTCCAAAGAATTCATCAAAAATCTTTGGGAAACTCTACGTAGGGGGGAAATCTGGAAAGGAGAATTTAAAAACAAAGCGAAAGATGGATCTACTTTTTGGTTAGATACTATTATTACTCCTTTTCTGGATGAACGGGGAGAACCCTATCAATATGTTGTTACCCGATTTGACATCACCAAAAGCAAAAACGCGGAAGAAAATATTAAAAAACAAAATGAAGAGCTTATTATTCAATACCAGGAGAAAAAAATTCGGACGGCAGAATTAAGCCTTTCAAATAAGGAATTGGTAAAAACAAACACAGAACTTGACCGCTTTGTTTACAGTGTCTCCCACGATTTACGTTCCCCGCTCACGTCCATTCTCGGCCTTATTTCCTTTATTGAGGAAGACAGCAGGGAGCCGGACACCCTTGAACAAGTGAAGATGATCCGGGCCAGCATAAACCGCCTTGACGGATTCATTAAAAACATCCTGAGCTACTCTCAAAATAACCGCACCGGCCTGGAAACCCAAAAAATACCCATCAAGAAAGCCATAAATGAAATTGTAGATTCGGTGCGCAATATCAAAGAGGCTAAAGGAATTTCATTTCAAATTGATATTGACGAGCAAAAGCCATTTTATTCCGATTGGCAACGTTTTAATACCATATTGAAAAATCTTATTTCCAACGCCATTAAATACCATACAGAAGAGATTTCAGGAAGATATTTAAAACTGACCGGTGCAACAGACAACAAAGAATTAAAGCTCAGTATCTCCGATAATGGGATAGGAATAGACGCGGCGTACCACGAAAAAATATTTGATATGTTTTATCGCTTGCCGAGCACAACAACAGGTTCCGGTTTTGGATTGTATATTGTAAAGGAAACCGTTGAAAAATTGCACGGAACCATTGAGGTTCAGTCTGAAATAGGAGTGGGGGCTACTTTTATAATTACACTAAAAAATTTAAAAAAATGATCGAAGAACAATCCCCCAGATTTGAAAGTGTCATGATAATTGACGATAACCTTATAGACCTCTACATTGCATCCCGCATGATCACCAAGAATAATTTCGGAAAGAAAGCGATGCAGTATTCCTCCGCCATAGAGGCGTTAAATTACCTACAGGAAAATCAGGCAAACATTCCACAATTGCCGGAGGTAATTTTTTTGGATATTTACATGCCCGGAATGACCGGATTTGAATTTATGAAGGAGTATGGTAAATTGCCAACTCCTTTAAAAAATATTTGCAAAGTATTCATTATTTCCTCTTCCCTTTACGAGCAAGACGTAGCTTACGCAAACAACGATGAAAATATAGTGGCTATGAAGGAAAAACCCATTACAAAGGAATTCCTTACCGA
>JAENXB010000256.1 GCA_016649785.1 Flavobacteriaceae bacterium | reverse complement strand
GGGTTATGCTGGCCCGGATCATCTTCACTTGTTCAAGGGTATCCGGTTCCCTGCTGTCTTCCTCAATAAAGGAAATAAGGCCGAGAATAGATGTGAGCGGGGAACGTAAATCGTGGGAGATGCTGTAAACAAAGCGGTCGAGTTCTATATTTGTTTTTACCAATTCCTTATTTGAAAGGCTTAATTCTGCCGCCCGAATTTTTTTCTCCTGGTACTGAATAACAAGCTCTACATTCTGTTTTTTAATATTTTCTTCTGCGTTTTTGCTTTTGGTGATGTCAAATCGGGTAACAACATATTGATAGGGTTTTCCCCGTTCATCCAGAAAGGGAGTAATAATGGTATCTACCCAATACGTAGTTCCATCTTTTGCTTTGTTTTTAAGTTCTCCCTTCCAGATTTTTCCCCTACTTATAGTTCCCCAAAGATTTTTGATAAATTCTTTGGAATGATATCCTGAATTGATAATGCGGTGATCTTGCCCTATTAATTCTTCCGGGCTGAATTTCGAGATTTTACAGAAGTTGTCATTTACATGTTTAATAATTCCTTTTTGATCTGTAATTGCCACAATAGATGATTCATCCAAAGCATATTTATAATCCGAAAGTTCTTTGTTTAATTTTCCCAGTTTTTCTTCTTCTTTTTTTCTGGTAGTAATATCAATCAATACATTAACAGCTCCGGTTACCTGGCCAGATGAATTCATAAAAGGAACCGGGTAGGGCACTATATTTAGCTTATCTCCATTGGAACGTTCTACAATTATTTCCTGATCAGTAATTTTGTGGCCTTCCTTTATGGCTATAGCCATTGGGCACAAGTCGATAGGAAGAGGTTTGCCATTCTTGCTATAAATCTTCCAGGATCCGCACCACATATCTTTTCCTATTTCTGGTTCTCTCCCCCATAAGGCTGCCGCCGCTTTGTTGTATAATAATATGCGTCCTTCAAGGTCACAGGAATAGGTTGCAATTGGTAAATTTTGAATTAGTTCCTTATAGCGATTTTCGCTTTCCTCAGTTTTTTTGCGGGATAGTACCTGCTCAGTTACATCTGTGGCAAAGAAAAGGATCCCATCTATAGTGCCGTCATTATTTCTATTCGCCTGATAAATAAAGTTCAGGTATGTGTCTACGAGTTCACCGTTTCCATGGTGATCAAATTTTACAAGCATCTCATTAGCTGAAAAAGTTTCCCCGGTTTCATAGACAGTGTCTAAAAATTTAAAAATTCCCTGTGCTTCAAGTTCCGGCAATACTTCTTTTACTGTCTTACCAATTACATCTTTGACACCTATTAACTCTAAATAGAGCGGATTTGCCAATTCATACACATGATTTGGCCCCTTTAATATTCCCATGCAGGAAGGAGCCTGAAAGTATAGATCATTGAAACGCTGTCTTTCAATTTCAAGCGATAATTTCAGGTTTTTTTTATCCGTTACATCTTCAATCGATTGCAAAATATGGGTGATGTTGTTGTTATCATCCTTTATCGGAATATTCTGAATATTGGCATATTTGACCTTAAACTTTGTAGTTCCGCGAATAGGGATGTCATATTTCTGAAGCGGCATTTTATCCGATTCCTTTTTGGCGATTACAAAATTCAGGGAGTTTCTTAAATTTTCAACACCTTTTGATACTCTATCTTCCGGATTTTCAGGAAATGCTTCAAAGATCCCTTTTCCTATTAAATCCTTTTCCGCTGTATTTGCTACTTCCAAATAGGCATTAGTAACCGCTACAATAGTGAATTTTGGAGCGTCCGGCAGCAATAATACACTGGGAGCAGGCATAAGTTGAAAGACATGGCTAAAAGGGTGTTGGTGGGGCATAATTTTTTTAGGTTAAACGCTTTAATTACCGGAATAATCCATTTGCTGATTTCTTTAAAAACAAAAATTCATACAGATATTCCGTTAAACCAAACCGGTATAAATAAATGATTAATTTTCTCAAACATACTAACATAAAATGTGATTTGTAGGATTAAAACCCATAATTATTATAATTTATGAATTATTTGTGCATTTCATCGATTATTTATGATATTGACGTTAAACTCCATTAAAATCGTCTGTTATAACCAACACCCACAGAAAATTGATTTCCCCGGGTTCCCTGCCTGTATTCCTGATTTTCCAAAGAGGCTTTAACCGAAATAATATTTGAAGCATTGATAGATTTATTATAACCCAAAGAAATGTTGCTTGATTTAAGCTTATCGGGATTGTCATTATTAAAAAGGATATTATTCGCCGGATCATCCGGAGATAGCCCCGTGCCTATCCCAAAGCTGAGATAATCATCGGCTCCGGCCAGATAATAGCGAATTTTTAATGATACCGATTGGGAAACCGAATTGTTGGAGGGGGTTAAATAAGTCCTTAGGTTAAACCAGTAATTTTTGTAATACTTTCCGATGGAAGCCGTATAAATCCAGGTTTCATCGTTAAAAACCAACAACCTGAACCCCGCATCTGCTTCAAAAGCCATTGGAAGGTTGGCGTATAGAGAGAAACCAGCCCTGTATTTCGGGAAAATTCCTTCATTTTCAGCTATTCCGCCACTTACATAGGCATAGAACACCTTTGAAATTCGAGGGTAAGCATCAATCTCAAACTGTGCCCCATCTGTTTTAAACCTGTTGGCATAATTAAGGCGGGCGGTAACCGATCCAAATTTGGTTTGTCTTCCGTAATCAATACTTGCCAAATGCCAGGGATCGTCAAAACGCTTGTCAAAATAAACAAAATCATAAGTTACTCCAATTTTATTTTTGGAAGAAACATCCTGGATCTTAGCACTCAGGGCCCTTGCATCGGTATGTTTGGGGTTTATTTTCAACAGATCGTTCAAGGTTTCATTTGCTTCAGAATATCTCTTTAAATCTATTAAAATTTTAGATTTTAGCACCCAAAGATCCTGAGATCCCGGGTTATATTGAATCCCATCTTCTACAATACCAAGGGCTTTTTCAGAATTGTCATTCCAGTATTCCAGGCTTCCGTAAGCCAAAACGGCATCTTCATAGCCGGGATTTTTTTCCAATACCTGTTTAAACTCCGTTCTTGCACTTTCAACCTCGTCTGTCCAGGTATATAATCTTCCCAGAAATATCCTGATATCTGCATAATCAGGGCTTAATTCCAGTGCTTGTTTGGTTAATTCAATGGCCTTCGGATAATCATCATCGTCAAAAGCAGCTTTCCTGGCATTGACGAATAATTTGTCAGATGTTAAGGTTTCCTGCGAATAAAGGGAGTTAACGGGAGAGAAAATCAGCAGAATAAAATAAAGGCCACAAAGGATCTTCAAGCCTGGTTTTTTTGCGTGGGGGAATATTCTAATCACAAAGTAGGTTTTAGTTTTCTGCCTTCAATACCAAATTACCGGCATTGACAAACAGAGGGCAATTTAATTTCCAAAAAGCATTGGGATTGGGCTTAATTTAGTTTCAATGCCTTTTTCGATAAAGCACGAAAGATATATAATTTAAAGACTATTGCAGTAAAAAATGTAAGGAAAAAGCCAG
>JAENXB010000427.1 GCA_016649785.1 Flavobacteriaceae bacterium | reverse complement strand
GTACTAAAGGTTTTGTCTCAAAATTAAATTCTATGCCAATCATCAATCCTTTTCCACGGATTTCTTTGATATCCGGATTTTTCATGGCTGAAATTTCAGCTTTTAACCAATTGCCTTTTTCTTCAGCTTGTTGTAGGAGATTTTCTGTTTCAATAACTTCTAATGTTGCAAATGAAGCCGCGCAAACCAATGGGTTTCCTCCAAAAGTAGTCCCATGATCACCAAATTCAATTGCAGCACTTACTTTTTCATTCGAAAGAATGGCACCGATGGGAACACCTCCGCCTAATGCTTTGGCTAAAGTCATAATATCAGGGGCTACCCCAAAATGTTCCTTGGCAAACATTTTTCCTGATCGGCCCATACCACACTGAATTTCATCGAAAATTAACACAATATGCTGTTCATCACAAAAGGATCTCAATTCATTTAAGAAAATTTTATCAGCAACATTTACGCCTCCTTCTCCCTGAATCGGTTCTATAATGATGGCTGCTGTATTGTTGTCGGCAGCTTTTTTCAGGACTTCAATATTATTAAAAGGCACTTGAGAAAATCCTTCCGGAATAGGCTCAAATCCTTTTTGATAGGCTTTTTTACCTGTAGCAATAGTTGCCAATGTGCGTCCGTGAAAGGAGTTTTCAAATGAAATAATATTTCCTCCCCGTCCAACACTGTGTGCATATTTACGTGCTATTTTAATTGCGCCCTCAACAGATTCTGCTCCGCTGTTGGTGAAAAACACCCGATCTAAACCGGATAATTCTACCAGTTTTTTGGAAAGCATCACCTGTGGCTCACTAAGGTAAAAGTTTGAAATATGGATTAATTTGGCTGCCTGATCCTGAATGGCTTTTACCACTTTTGGATGACAATGGCCAACACTATTAACAGCGATACCGCCCAACATATCGATGTATTCGTTGCCTTCCACATCCCAGATATGGGAACCTTTCCCATGGTCAAATGTTAAAGGGTAGCGTTTAAAAGTTTGTAAATAATACTTTTTATC
>JAENXB010000199.1 GCA_016649785.1 Flavobacteriaceae bacterium | reverse complement strand
TCTTGTTCAAATCCATACGGTTGAGCCCATCTATAAATTTTTGGGGGTTGTCCTTATAATTATTATAGATCAGTTTTACAACTCCTACGTTTGAAGAAACCTCAAAAGCGCGGGATGCCGTTATTTTTCCATAACCTCCGCGGTGTGAATCCCTAACCTTATTTCTTTTGATGGTCAAAACCCCGTTTTCGGTATCTACTACTGTATTAGTATCAATCACTTTATCTTCCAGGGCAACCACCAGGGCCATTAATTTAAATGTTGAACCGGGCTCATTGGATTCACCTACCGCGTAGTTCAGTTTTTCATAATATGTGCCTTTTGAAGTGCGCCCTAAATTGGAAATCGCTTTAATTTCCCCTGTTTTGGTTTCCATTACCACTACAGTCCCGTGATCGGCTTCATATTTCTCCAATTGCGCCAGCAAGGCGTGATGTGCAATATCCTGAATTGTGACATCTATAGTTGAAATCACATCGTAACCGTCTTTTGGTTCCACTTCATTATTATCGCTGATAGGTTTCCAGTGTCCTTTGGCAATTTTTTGTTTGAGCCGGTGTCCATCGGTTCCTTCCAAAAAAGGACTAAATGCGCCTTCCAAGCCTACCCGGGTGTAATATCCCTGATCGTCCCGGCGATCGTATCCAACAGTTCTGGCAGCCAATTCGCCTAGTGGATGTTCCCGAACAGTTCGCTGTTCTGTGATCATCCCTCCTTTATATGTGCCCAAATTGAAAAGGGGAAAGCTTTTTATATTTAAATATTCAGAATAACCCAAATTCCTTGCTATTAAAAAATAGCGGTGTTTGTTTATTCTCGCTGTTCGTAAGGCTTGCGACCAATGCGTGGCGCTTTTTCCAAGCATAGCCGACAGCTTTTTGGATAATGGGATTATATTTCCTTCGAAATTTTTGTCGGTTACCGTTACCGCGTCAAAACGAATATCGTATTTGGGGACCGAGGTGGCCAAAAGATTTCCGTTGGTATCGTATAAATTTCCCCTGTTGGCGGTTATGGTAAAGTTTTTAAAGGCACGTTCATCTGCCAGGTCCTTATATTTATCGCCTTCCACAAACTGAATGTTAAGCAACTGAACAACCACCCCCATAGCAAATATGAACAAGCATGCTGCTATAAAATACAATCGGTTTAATATGTGTTTTTCAGTTGTTGCCAAAATATCACTATTCAGTTATTTTTATTTTAATTTTATATGGAGGAGTTTCTGAAGGTTTAACACCCCTGTCTGCCATTTTGGAGGTAATATTGGATTCCATCTTCAACTTCATTAAAGTGGATCGCTTCTCAACGAATTCGCTTCGAAGTTCCCTTACTTCATTATTTATTTTTGCGATCAAATGTACTTTGCGTTCCGCGCTATGTGAACAAGCGATCATAAAGATGGCCAAAAGGGTACAAAAAACGATAAAGCGCCAGTTTTTAAACGCATCATCACTGATAAGAAAATTTGCCTTTAATATGTTATAAACCCCTTTTTTCATAGCTTCTTATTAAAGAATCCCTCAAACCAGAACCCTCTTTCAATAAATTTTATAATTTTTTAGCAATGCGCAATTTTGCACTTCTCGCCCTTTTATTTTTTCGTATTTCTTCCGGGCCCGGCACTATTAATCCATTCACTTTTTTGAAAGGCACCGAGATATTTCCATAAAAATCTTTTTCCGGATCACCTTCAAAAAGACCGCTTCGAATATATCTTTTTACCAATCTGTCTTCCAGGGAATGGTAAGAGATCAAACTCAGTCTCCCGCCTTTTTTCAACAAATCCTGGGTTTGGAGCAAGAATTCCTTTAAAGCCTCGATCTCCTGATTTACTTCTATCCGGATAGCCTGATAGATTTGGGCCAAAATTTTGTGTTCTTTTTCCTTAAACAAAAAAGGACGCAATACTTCCTTTAATTGCTCACTGGTTTTAATTGGAGCTACTTCTCTTGCCTTTACTATCTCGGCAGCAATTTTTGGAGCGTTCCGCAAATCGGCATACTCATAAAACATCTTTTTAAGCTGTTCTTCTTCATATTCGTTGATAACCTCCAGGGCGCTTAAACTGCCTTTCTGGCTCATTCTCATATCCAGTTTCGCTTCAAAACGGGTAGAAAAACCGCGTTCGGCAACATCGAACTGATGAGAAGAAACTCCAAAATCGCCTAAAATCCCATCCACTTCTTTTACCCCGTAAAACCTTAAAAACCTCTTTATAAACCTGAAATTTTCATTGATAAGCGTAAATCGCGGATCGTCTATTTTGTTTGCCAACGCATCTTCATCCTGATCAAAAGCATATAATTTCCCCTTCTCCCCCAACCTGCTCAAAATCTCCCTGGAATGTCCTCCACCGCCAAAAGTGACATCTACATAAACGCCATCCGGTTTGATGTTTAATCCATCAACAGATTCCTTTAATAATACTGGATTATGATATTCCATCAGATAATTTATTTCCCATTACTTCTTCGGCCAGTTCCGCAAAATCGTCGGCTCCAACATCAATGGCATTTTCATATTTATTTTTATCCCAGATCTCAATAATATTGATCGCTGCAGACAATACAATTTCCTTGTCAATTTCAGCAAACCCCATCAGATCCTTGGGGATCAACAACCTTCCGTTTGCATCCACCTCAACGGTTTTAACCCCGGCGGTGAATTTTCGGATAAAATCATTGTTTTTCTTATTAAACCGGTTCAAACGGTTGATTCCCTGCATTAAAATATTCCATTCCTCCATAGGATACAATTCCAAACAGGGCTGAAATACAGATCTTTTTAACACAAAACTTTCCTTCAAAACTGGAGACAATTGCTTTTTTAATGCTGAAGGCACCATAAGACGGCCTTTAGCATCAACTTTACATTCGTATGTTCCAATTAGGTTTACCACTTGATCTCTTTATAGCTTCAAATATATTGAAATTATTCCCACTTTTTACCACATTCTTCCACTTTGTTGATAAGTTTATCCACCTATTGTGCTGAAAACCTACTAAATAGCGCTACTCCATTAGGTTTCAGGACCTTGCTTTTTAGGTTGTAATTGTTAAATTTTCATTAAAAAAATAAAGCTTTTTTAATGCGAAAAGTTTTGAGCAAATCACAAGGCTATTCTGTAATAATGATTATACTTGTACTGAAATCGCTATATTTGCATATGTTAACAGCAAAGGCCCTCAATGAAAAATAATATACATCAGGAAGGAAAGTTCTCTTACCTGGAAATTGGAGAAGGAACTCCAATCGTCATTTTACATGGCCTGATGGGCGGGTTGAGTAATTTTGATGGGGTTGTTAACTTTTTTCCTCAAAAGGGATATAAAATTTTGATCCCGGAATTACCTTTATACACTCTGCCCCTTCTTAAAACAAGTGTGGGAACAATTGCAAAATATTTAAGGGACTTTCTTATTCTGAAAGGGTATAAGGAAGTTATTTTATTGGGAAATTCCCTGGGTGGACATATTGCCCTTTTGTGCACAAAATTGTATCCCGAACTGGTCAAAGGCTTGATTATAACCGGCAGTTCCGGCTTATATGAAAACGCGATGGGCGAAAGCTACCCGCGTCGTGGTGACTATGAATTTATTAAGAAAAAAGCCGAAACTGTATTCTACGACCCAACTATTGCAACCAAAGAAATTGTAGATGAAGTTTACGTCACGGTAACCGATCGGAATAAGTTGATAAAAACCCTGGCTATCGCGAAAAGTGCCATACGTCACAATATGTCAAAGGATTTGCCTAAGATGACAACCCCAACCTGTATTATTTGGGGAAAAAATGACAATGTCACCCCACCGGAAGTCGGTGAAGAATTTAACAGATTGCTTCCCGACTCAGATTTGTATTGGATTGATAAATGTGGACATGCAGCAATGATGGAACAGCCAGATTTATTTAATGAAATTCTCTTTAACTGGCTCCAAGAAAAGGGGTTTTAGACTGAAATATATGAAAATCAAGACTGCTGAATTTCTTGTCAGCAATACTGAAGTTGGAAAATGCCCGGACAGTTCTTTGCCCGAATATGCATTTATAGGAAGAAGCAACGTAGGAAAATCTTCGCTTATAAATATGCTTACCGAAAGGAAGAGTCTGGCGAAAACCTCGGGCAGACCTGGAAAAACACAACTTATCAATCACTTTTTAATCAATAAAAATTGGCATTTGGTAGATTTGCCTGGTTATGGATATGCCCGGGTTTCAAAATCGACAAAAAAAACCTTTCAAAAATTTATTACCGCATATTTCGAACAAAGAAAACAAATGCTTTGCGCGTTTGTTTTAATTGACAGCAGGCATGAACCCCAGGCGATAGATCTGGAATTCATGAGATGGATGGGCGAACGCGGAATTCCGTTCTATATAATTTTTACCAAAGCCGACAAACTTAGGCCAAAAGCCCTGGAGCGCAATATTGAAATTTATAAGACCAAGATGTTGGAAACCTGGGCTGAAATGCCAGAATATTTCACCACCTCTGCTGAAAGTGATTTAGGAAGGGACGAGGTTCTAAACTTAATAGAAACTATTAACGAGCAATTTATTCGGGAATAGATTGAAAAAAAAGTCAGAAGTCGGAAGACTGAAGACGGAAGTAAAAAAAAGAGGCAAGAGAAAGAAACAAGACTAAAAAAGTTTTGAAGACAGAAGTTTGAAGTTGTAAAACAACACAACCCTGCCATCGTTTAAAATGCTGGCAGGGTTTTTTAATGCTAGGCCCACAATTTTAATCCCAGGGAAATTTTTCCTCTACAGATTGACTGAAATTTGCGCTTAGTCCACAACAATTTTTCCTGATCTGAAATAGTTTTAACAGGATCACATTTACCCGGAAAAATTCAGCTTTATTTTAAAAATATAAAACAAAAAAACTGTCCGGAATATAATTCCCAACAGTTTTTGAATAAATTAAACACAACTTAAATATTAAAGTGCAGCTACGTGTTTAGTCAATTTTGACTTCAGGTTTGCAGCTTTATTATTGTGTATAATATTTTTCTTTGCCAATTTATCAATCATTGAAGCTACAGAAGGGTATAAAGCTTCAGCCTCTGATTTTTCCAACTCACGCAATTTTTTGATAGCGTTCCTGGTAGTTTTATGTTGGTAGCGATTTCTAAGACGTTTGGTCTCATTGCTACGAATTCTCTTTAACGCTGACTTATGATTTGCCATTACAACTACTATTTAATTAATTTTTTAAAAGTAGTCCGTAGGGGAATCGAACCCCTGTTACATGGATGAAAACCATGCGTCCTAACCCCTAGACGAACGGACC
>JAENXB010000263.1 GCA_016649785.1 Flavobacteriaceae bacterium | reverse complement strand
TCATTGGGAACTGGGCTACAAACTGGTCTAAACTATTTGGGCAAACCGACTTGTATAACAAGAGCCGTATGAATCGAGAGGTTCACGTACGGTTCTGTGAGAGGTTTAGGGGTGAAACTCCCCTTTACCTACTCGACTGGCGAACGTTTTTTGTTAAAAATTATATGCTAATGACATCACTTAAAGTTTTCGTATCCAGATATTCCTAAACTGTGTTTTATTGCCATGATTTTGAAGCGAAATCACATCATCACCATGAGCGTCAGGATAATCATGTAATCCAATGTAATATGTGATACCGTTAATAGTAACATTATTTTGAACAAGTACACCATTATGCAGTACTGTGATTCTTGCCGGAGCATCTAATGAACCATTAGCTTTAAATCGAGGAGCTGTATAGATCACATCGTAGGTGTTCCACTCCAGTGGACTCCTCATGGCATTGACCAGAGGGGCATGATCTTTATAAATACTTGCTGCCTGTCCGTTACGATAAGTGCGATTATTATATGAATCTAATATTTGAAGTTCGTACCTGTTCTGAAAAAATACACCACTATTACCTCGGCCTTGTCCTCCACTTTCTACCTCGTCAGGTGCACTAAATTCAAGATGTAGCTGGCAATCCCCAAATTGCATTTTTGTTTGAATGTTACCTAAACCGGGCACTACTTCCATGTAAGTATTGTCAACAATTTTCCATGGAGCTGGTTTCGTAACATCATTTTGACTAACCCATTGATCAAGATTTTTACCATCAAACAAAATAATCGCATCTGAAGGGGCATCACCCAGCTTGTTTGCTGGGGTTACTATTTTCACCTCAGGTTCCCATATTTCTGTCATTTCAGGTTTCATGGGCATAGGAGATGTTTTGGGTGGTAAGCTCTGGTAACCTTCCTGAGCTTTAGTATTGAAGGCGAAAAAGCCAAGCAATATTACGCAAAGATAAATTGTTTTTGATTTCATAGTTTGGTGAATTAATTAAAAAAATCTATTTTTTTTGCAATTCAAAAGAATAAAAATAAAATTCCTTGGAATGGACGCCAACATATCTGTATCAGACATGTCATTTATATCTTATTGCTGATATATCACTTATATCAGGCATGTCTTTTTATTCATTCTCAAATGTACCTGATTCAAACAGAGCATCCAAGGGGATTTCTAAAGTTTTGCTGTTCGTGTTTAGGAGAAGACTTCCCCTCTTTTTTGATCTCAAATAATTACAAACAAAACTTTCCTTAAAAACAGGATAATTTATTGTTTCCTGCTCCGAATCAAATCCAAAATTCCATTGATAAAAGTTAAAGGATGCATTGGGTTTCCGGGAACGTACAGATCTATTTTATGTGTTTCCAAAAAGCTTCTGTCCAGGGCGGGACTATCGGCAAAAATTCCTCCGCTAATGGCATCTGTTCCGGCAAGGATTATGATTTTTGGCTCTGGCATGGCGTCATAACAAATTTGCAAAGGTTCTGCCATATTTTTTGTGATAGGACCGGTGATAACGATCCCATCGGCATGGCGCGGGGAAGGGACAAATTCAATTCCAAAACGTTCCATATCAAAGTTGACATTGCCACAGGCGCCAAGTTCCAATTCACAACTCCCGTCTCCTCCGGCACAAACCTGGCGGAGTTTTAAGGAACCGCTAAAATAGTCGCTTATTTCTTTCCGAATCAAATCGGGGTTTAGAATAACCGGGGTATCTTCTCCTTCTTTTATTATTAATCCTTCACGATTATTTGTAGCTATTTTGTACTCTTTTGTAAACTTTATTTTGTCAGGAAACGCAAGCGCACATTCTCTGCAAAAAGTGCATTTCCCCAAATCAATTTGCACCGGGTTTACTGAAATTGCCCGGGTTGGGCAGACCTCTGCAAGTGCTTTTTCATCCACTTTCTCATCGCTGATGATTGGTCTTCCCCTGAAAATTCCCGGGATCTCAACATTGGTAACATCGGGGATATATTGTTTTCCCTGGTGGAAGAGTATTTTTAAATTGTAAATCATGATTTCTGTTTTTGCCTTATATTATAAATCGTGTCCGGAGTATGATAGGTCAAAACTTTTGTTGCTTATAGGAAAATCTGAAATTTCATTATTTCGAACTGCCATTGCCAATGCCAGGAAATTGTGAAAGGAAGGATCTTTTATTTTGTAGTGCAGCAATTCGCCTTTATCATCGGTTATGGCACAGTGACAAATTTCCCCCCGCCAGCCTTCAACCAGGGAAAGTGCAAAAGAATTTGGCGTGGGTTGGGAAAGCGGTTTTCTTTTTAAGTTTTCAGAAGGAATACCGGAAATAAGATTCCTAATATATTTAATTGATTGTTTTATCTCTTCTCTTCTAATTTGCGCGCGGGAATAAACATCTCCGTGACGTTTTAGAATTGGTTGGTGAGACAATCCTGGATAAAGATTGTAAGGATGAGAAGCACGGATATCGCGGTTTATGTTGGTTATTTTGGCTGCCATTCCTACCAATCCAATGCTTTTTCCAATTTCGTTGGTAACTATTCCTGTTTTCTCAAACCTTCCCAAAACCGTGGGAGCGCCAAAAGCTTCTTTGCACATTTCATCAAAATCGGGTTCGAATTTATCCAAAACGATTTTTAAGGTTTCCGCCAGTTCCGCAGTAAAAGGGAAATTGTTTTTTCCCGCGCGAATTAAACTTTTTGCCATTCTATTTCCGCACCATTGTTGAAAAAAGTTAATGATCGGGGTTCTAAGCCTTCCAAAAACAGAACTTCCCAATTGGTATCCCACATCGGTACACATTCCGCTTAAACCGCCTGTATGGACTGCAATGCGTTCCAGTTCCAATGCAAGGGTTCTCAAAAAATTCAAATCCAGATCGGTTTCTTCATCGCATAAAGTTTCCCATAAATTCGCAAAGGCGGTGGTGTGACCAACAACAGAATCCCCGGAAATATTTTCTGCCAGGGTGTGAAGCTCTATTAATTTTTTCTTCTGAAGAAATAAATTTTCAATACCCCTGTGCTGATATCCCAACTGGATCTCGAGATGAAGGATCTGTTCTCCGTTACATATAAACCGAAAATGTCCCGGTTCAATAATACCCGCGTGAATGGGGCCAACACCTACTTCGTGCAATTCTTCGCTTTCAATCTTAAAAAACGGATAGTTGGAAATTGTGCTTTTCTTATCCGATTTGTCAAAGGGAAAACGAACCGGTTTTAACCAGGGATGATTAGTGAAAGAGATGCCAAAATTTTCGTGGATTTCCCTTTCAAATTTTTCGAAGGCGAGATGATGCTGGCTAAATGCAGCCAAAGGAGTTTGAGGATCGACTAAAGAGGAAGATATATTTATAAGTCCTTCT
>JAENXB010000009.1 GCA_016649785.1 Flavobacteriaceae bacterium | reverse complement strand
AATGAAGTTCCTCTTACTACTGCTGAAGGTGAATTGACTCTGGATGACATAGATTTAGAATCCCTCTCAGGTATTGAAGTGATTAAAGGACCCACATCAAGTTTATATGGAGCAGGATTAGGCGGTGTTATTAATTTGTATGCTGCAGAAGCAGCTATTGATAAAACAGAAGTTTCCTTAGGATCTTTATTTGGAAGTTTTGGGATGCTTAAAAGAACGGTTTCCGCTTCCCACGGAACTTCCAATTCCTCCCTTTTTGCTAATTACAGTGAATTGCAAAGTGACGGTTATCGCGATAACGGGGATTATAACCGGAAATCGGCATTGATCCATTCAAATTTGCGATCCGAAAATGGAAATTCGTTGTCATTTTTGGCCAATTTCACGAAATTAAAGGCTTTTATTCCCAGTTCAATTAACGAAAATGATTTTATCAACAATCCTTCATCCGGCTCCTCAAATTGGGTAAATTCAAAAGGATTTGAATCTTATGACCGGGGTTTACTGGGAGTTTCTTATCTGCACAATTTTTCATCTCAGTTCAGCAATACAACCAGTGTTTATATAAACTTTAGGGATGCCTATGAACCCCGGCCTTTTGATATTTTAAAAGAAGAACAGGTTTCTGCAGGGGCACGAACAAAATTTAATTTAGAAATTTCATTATTCCAGCTTACATCACAAATAAGCTTTGGAGCTGAATATTACAAGGAATGGTATGAATCTGCAACTTTTGAAAATTTATATCGGCAATTTGAAAACCTAGGGAGTGTTTTAGGCGAATCTTTGAGCAATAATGAGCAAGACCGCAATTACGCAAATTTTTTCGGACAACTGAATTTGGATCTTTCAGAAAAACTAAAAATAGAAACGGGATTTAATTTAAATACCACCAGATACAGCTTAACTGATCTTTTTGTGCAGGATGAAACAGATCAAAGCGGCGATTATCGGTTTCAAACCATTTTCTCTCCCAGGATGGGAATTACCTATGAAGTTGCCAATGGAAAAAATTTGTACACCTCCATAAGTCACGGGTTTTCAACTCCAACGGTGGCCGAAACTTTAACTCCGGAAGGACAAATTAACACCAATTTAAAACCCGAAACAGGTATTAATTATGAAATTGGGTTTAAAGGGAACTGGCTGGACAGCGCCTTGTATACAGAAGCAGCGTTTTATTCTATCCAAATAGACGATTTGCTGGTTGCGCAACGGGTAGCTGAAGATCAATACGTGGGGATCAACGCAGGGAAAACCAATCATAACGGGATAGAACTTTTTGTGACTTACAGGTTAAACATTTTTTCAAAAACAATTCTAAAACCTTATGCCAACGCGTCTTTTAATTTCTTTGAATTCGAGGAATTTTTAAACCGCGACCTGGATTTTTCCGGAAATAAATTGCCGGGAGTTCCGCGCAGCACGCTGAACCTGGGATTGGATATTAAATATGGAAATAATCTTTCCTTTTACAGCAATCTTTTGGCAGTAGGAGAAATTCCTTTGAATGATGCCAATTCAATTTTCACTGATGACTATAAAGTATTCAATATAAAAGCGGCTTACGATTGGAAACTTTTTGAAGATTTTAAAATCCGGTTCGCGGCTGGGATCAATAATGTTTTTGACGAAAAATACGCGGCAAGTGTCTTGCCAAATGCAGTAGGATATGGCGCTGCCGCTCCGCGATATTATTACCCGGGGAATCCCAGGAATTATTTTGGGGAAGTTGGGGTGAATTATGTTTTTTAAGTCATTTTGTATTTCAGAAGCACAAAGCATTCGCATCCTGAGACCTATTGATCAATTTCAGAAGGGAATAATGATTACTTTCAAATTAAATGACCTGGAAGGTTTTAAAAAACTTGCAGAATGCTTACTTATTAGGAACCGCATCCGGGACCAAAATGGAATAATCGCCCCCATGTTTTTTTATATCTCTCACCACAGTAGATGAAATATGGCTTTTTCCGGGAGAGGAAATTAAAAAAACCGTTTCTATTCCTGCCAACCTGAAATTGGTCTGACCGATGGTCTTTTCAAATTCCAGATCGATGGTATTTCTCAATCCGCGTAAAATAAATGCAGCCTTCTCTTTTATGCAAAAATCGACAGTAAGGCCGTTATAGGTTTTAACAATTATCTTCGGTTCACCTTTAAAGGTTTCCTCCAAAAAGCGAACCCGTTCTTCCAGGGAAAACATATATTTCTTGTCTAAATTTATCCCAATGGCCAAAATGATTTCATCAAATAAAGGTACAGCCCGTTCAATTATATCTACGTGACCTAAAGTGACTGGATCAAAAGATCCCGGAAATACAGCTCTTTTCATAAATAAATAAATGTTTAATCATTTCCGCTCAGGTGGAAATCTTTTTTTTATTTCCGAAAAACCAGCCTGGCTTTATGTTGGCACGGAAATTTAAAATTCAATTTTAGATGATTATTTCCTCTCAAGAAAACAATCATCTAAACAAATATATAGAATATAGCTTAAGGTTTAAAAAAGTTAGGACGATACTGCCGTTTCAATTGCGCTTCCGAACAGATCCTTTAAACTTATTCCGGCCTTTATTGCCTGTTGAGGTAAAATGCTGGCTTCACTTAATCCGGGCGTGGTATTTATTTCAATAAAATGCGGCTCGTTGTTGTGAAAGATAAATTCAGACCTGGTAAAACCTTTCATTTTTAATTTTGAATAGATCATCTTTGAGATTTCCTGAACTTTTTTTGTTTGTTCTTTTGAAATTCTTGCAGGTGTGATCTCCTGGGATTTACCCAAATATTTTGCTTCGTAATCAAAAAATTCATTTTCCGAAACTATTTCGGTAACCGGCAAAGCCAGGATTTTTCCTTTGTAAGTAATAACCCCAACAGAAACTTCGATACCATCCAAAAAAGATTCGATAATCACTTCATCATCCTCCTTAAAAGACACCTTCACTGCCGGCTCTATTTCTTCAAGTGTCTTGACCTTGCTAATTCCAAAACTGCTACCGGCCTTGTTTGCTTTAACAAAACACGGCAATCCAACCTTTTTCACGATCTCATCAGCATTCACTTCATCACCTTTATCCAAAAAATAATTAACAGCAGTTTTAATTCCGTAGGGTTTCAGGACACTTATCAAATCGCGTTTGTTAAAAGTAAGTGCAGCCTGGTAAAATCCGCAGGAAGTTTGTGGAATTCCAACCAAATTTAAATAGGCCTGTAAAAGACCATTTTCGCCGGGAGTTCCGTGAATGGTATTAAAAACACAATCAAAAACGATGACTTTTCCGCCTATTTTTACCGTAAAATTACTCTTGTTTATAGGATAAGGCGTATCATCATCAGCCACAACAAACCATTCCTTTTGCATGATATGCACCCGGTAGGGCTCATAAACAGTACGGTCAAGATTTTTGTAAACTACGTTTCCGCTGTTGATGGAGATGCGATATTCGCTGGAATATCCCCCCATGGCGATGGCAATTTTTTTCTTCATATTAAATATTCAGGGCAGATTTGCGTTAACAAAAATATGACTATTCCGGGGTGCTACCAAAATCCCCGCGTTTTTATATCTTTGCACATTATAAAATATCTATGGGCCTATTTAAATTTATTTTTAGCAAAACCTTTTTAATCCAATTGGTTTTAGCCTTTTTAGCAATAATTGTAATTGCTTTTTTAACATTGAAATGGTTAAAAATTTCAACAAATCACGATCAGCGAATTGAGGTTCCAAATCTTTCAATGTTATCTTTGGGCGCTGTAGAAGACCAGTTGGATGAAATGCATTTGCAATATGAAATTATGGATTCTGCCAATTACAATCCGGATTATCCTAAATATGCGGTGATAGATCAGGTGCCGGCACCAGGAAAATTTGTAAAAGAAAACCGGAAGTTATACCTCACCCTAAACCCATCCGGATTTCGCAAAATTGCTTTGCCGGATATGATACGAAGAACCCGAAGGCAGGTAGAACCTACCTTGCGCTCGCTTGGGTTTGAAATTGGGGATGTTACCTATAAACCGGATATCGCAAAAGATGCGGTACTGGAATTGAGGCATAAGGGAAAATTGATAGAACCCGGGGACGAACTTATGAAAACCTCGGTAATAGATCTTGTACTGGGAGACGGCTCCGGACAATATTCCGGAGATTTAAATGAAGCAGATACGTTACAGGTTGATGAATACAAAAATGAAAAAGGAAACGATGACGAATTCTAATATAGATCCCGAATTGGAAATTCAGGATGACGAACTTTATGAACATCATAAATTTATAGCCGATAAGGGACAACAACCGCTTCGGGTAGATAAATATTTGATGAATTACATTGAAAATGCGATTCGGAACAAAATACAAAAGGCTGCAAAAGAAGGGAATATCCTGGTAAACAATGTGGCCGTTAAATCCAATTACAAGGTAAAGCCCGGAGATGTGGTGCAGGTGATGTTTGAACATCCGCCTTATGAGTTCCTGCTCGCCCCGGAAAATATCCCCCTGAATATTGTTTATGAAGATGATTCTCTCCTGATAGTCAATAAAACTGCAGGTATGGTGGTGCATCCCGGACACGGAAATTACAGCGGAACTCTTATAAACGCCCTGATATATCATATTGATAATTTGCCCAATAACAGCAGTGAGCGACCCGGATTGGTACATCGAATAGACAAGGACACCAGTGGATTGTTGGTGATCGCCAAAACCGAAACAGCCATGACACAGCTTTCCAAACAATTTTTTAATAAAACCAGTTCGCGGGAATATGTCGCCCTGGTTTGGGGAAATGTTGAAGCAGAGGAAGGCATTATAGAAGGAAATATTGGCCGCCACCCAAAAAACAGGCTTCAAAATACCGTTTACATTGGAGACAATGAAGATCAAGGCAAGCCGGCAGTTACGCATTATACGGTATTGGAAAGGTTTGGTTATGTCACATTGGTTTCCTGTAAACTTGAAACCGGAAGAACACACCAGATCCGTGTGCATATGAAACATATTGGCCACACCTTGTTTAACGACGAGCGCTACGGAGGCGAGAGAATTTTAAAGGGCACCACTTTTACAAAATACAAGCAGTTTGTGGATAACTGTTTTAAATTATTGCCAAGACAGGCCCTGCACGCCAAAACACTCGGGTTTGTGCATCCCGTAACCAAAGAATGGATGAGTTTTGATTCCGATCTTCCGCAGGATATGACAGATTGTATCGAAAAATGGAGGAATTATTCTAAAAACCAAAAAGATTTTATAGACGAGTAGGGCGTGCCCCCAATAAAAATTGGGGTCGGGCTTTCGGCAGTCGCTTCCCGGAGAAAAATCGGGAGAGTTCAACTTTTCCAAAGTTCCAGGTTTCATGTGGCTTTAATATTTTTGGGAGGTTCCAATTTGATCAATAAAATCAGCAGTATGAAAATCGTTATATCACCCGCTAAAAGCCTGGATTTCAAAAGTAAATTACCAACATCCCGTGGGACACAACCGCAATTTCTGGAGTTTGCCATCAAAATAAACCGGAAAATGGAACGTCAAACCAAGGAGAAACTTCAGGATCTGATGGATATTAGTTCCAAATTGGCCGTTTTGAACTATGAGCGGTATAAAACTTTTGAAGAGGAGCACACCAAAGAAAATTCCCGTCCGGCGATCTACGCCTTTAATGGGGACGTATATACAGGCCTGGATGCCTATACTATTCCAATAGAAAAACTTGAGAGGTTACAGGATTCCTTAAGGATTTTATCAGGAATGTACGGAATATTAAAACCCCTGGATCTTATCCAGCCTTATAGATTAGAGATGGGAACCTCTATTGGGATAGATAGAAAAGAGAATTTATATGGGGTTTGGCAGAAAAAAATTACCGATTCCCTTAATAATGAATTGCGAAAAGACGAACTTTTTATAAACCTTGCCAGTAATGAATATTTCAAGGCTATTGATAAAAAACGATTGAAAGTTCCCGTGATCACTCCTGTTTTTAAGGATCTCAAGAACGGAAAATTAAAAATAATCAGTTTTTTCGCCAAAAAGGCCCGCGGGGCAATGGTGCGTTATATTATCGATAAAGATATCGAAAGCATTGACGGCATGAAAGGTTTCGACTACGAAGGATACCGCTTCAGTGAAAACGATTCCACTAAAGAAAATGAATTGGTATTTGTGAGATAAAACTTAAAATATCGAGATGTAAATTTGTAGAAACGCATCGGTATTTTTCAAAATAAATGAACCTTCAGCCTTGATTGTCCAAATATTTCGGGCTTTTTTTTATTCTGAATAAAGCCTTAAATTACAAGGATCTTGTGGGCAGAAAGCTGTTTTTGGTCCTTTTGTGGCCTGACAAACCTGTACTTGCCATTATACTAATGCAAACCTCAAAAATATTACCGGTTAATTTTAAATTATTCACAAGTCTGATGTGGAATTTTTTGACTATCCTAAATTTTAAGTCTGTTAGTTAACGGGCTTTTCTTTAATTGTTAATTAATCCGAAACAGCATTAAAGATGGTTCATTCAATAAATAATTAATTAACTTTCAACCCGAAAAAGTTTAATAGAAAAAGGAGTTTAAAAATGGAAATTAAAAAGGTTTTAGTTGCGAATAGAGGGGAAATTGCCATACGTATATTTCGGGCTTGTACAGAAATTGGCTTAAAAACTGTTGGGATCTATACCTTTGAAGATAGGTATTCCCTTCACCGATATAAAGCCGATGAATCTTACCAGATTGGCAGTGATAACGCTCCTTTAAAACCCTATTTGAATATTCAGGCAATTATTCAGATCGCGAAGAAAAATGAAGTTGACGCGATCCATCCCGGATATGGATTTCTTTCTGAAAATGCCGAGTTCGCAAAACAATGTGAAGAAAACGGGATCATTTTTATTGGGCCAAAAGTTTCAGTATTAAGATCTTTGGGAGATAAGGTAAAAGCAAAAGAAGTTGCCGTAGCCAGTGATGTTCCTGTAATAGAAAGCAATCAAAAAGACCTTACTTCCCTGGAAATTGCCCTTGAGGAAGCTGAAAGAATAGGCTATCCTTTAATGTTAAAAGCCGCTTCCGGTGGTGGTGGCAGAGGAATGCGGGTAATTAGGGATAACCAGCAATTAAAATCGGCCTTCCCAGAATCTAAGCGCGAAGCAGGAAACGCATTTGGGGACGACACGCTCTTTATTGAGAAATTTGTGGAGAATCCCAAACATATCGAAATACAGATTGTTGCAGATAATCACGGGAATATCGTCCACCTCTTTGAGCGTGACTGTTCCGTTCAACGCCGCTATCAAAAAGTAATTGAATTTGCACCTGCTTTTGGTCTCGATCAAAAGATCAAAGAGAAACTTTACGAATATGCCATTAAAATCTGTAAGGCTGTAGATTACAACAATATCGGTACAGTGGAATTTTTGGTGGAAGGTGAAAATATATATTTTATTGAAGTAAATCCGAGAATCCAGGTAGAACATACAGTAACCGAGATTATTACGAATATCGACCTGGTAAAAGCACAAATTTTTATTGCTGGTGGATATAAATTAAGCGACAAACAAATTAAAATTGAAAGTCAGGAAAGTCTCAGGATAAATGGGTATGCACTTCAGTGCAGGATAACCACAGAGGATCCCAAAAATGATTTTAAACCCGATTACGGAACCATTACAACCTATAGAAGCGCTTCCGGTTTTGGAATTAGGCTTGATGCAGGAAGTGTGTACCAGGGAGTTACCATTTCACCATTTTTTGATTCCATGTTGGTAAAGGTTTCCGCAAGCGCAAGGACGCTTGATGGAGCTTGCAGGAAAATGAGGCGTGCCCTTGCCGAATTCAGGATAAGAGGCGTGAAAACCAATATGGCTTTTCTTGATAATATCCTTCAAAATGAAGTTTTCAGAGAAGGACAGGCAACCGTGAATTTAATAAATAACCATCCGGAACTCTTTGTGATCAGGGAGCCCAGAAACCGTGCAACCAAATTGGTGAGCTTTTTAGGCGATATCACGGTAAATGGAAATGTGGATGTAAAGGAAATAGATACTACTAAAAAATTCCTGTTACCCAAAGTACCGGAATTCGATGAATATGGAGAGTATCCAAAGGGAACTAAAGATTTATTAACCGAATTGGGTCCCGATAAATTTTCCCAATGGCTCCGGAATGAAAATAAAATTCAGTTTACAGATACCACAATGCGTGATGCGCACCAAAGCCTGCTGGCAACAAGGATGCGTACTTATGATATGATGAAAGTAGCTGAAGGCTTCGCGAAAAACCATCCCAACATTTTTAGTATGGAAGTATGGGGAGGCGCAACCTTTGATGTTTGCCTGCGGTTTTTACATGAAAATCCATGGGAACGTTTGCGGTTGCTTCGACAAGCGATGCCAAATGTGCTTCTGCAAATGTTGATCAGGGGTTCCAATGCCGTAGGTTATAAGGCTTATCCCGATAATCTCATCGAAAGATTTGTCACTGAGGCCTCTGAAAATGGGATAGATGTTTTCCGTATTTTCGATTCCCTTAACTGGATGAAATCTATTGAACCTTGCATCAAGTCGGTTCGTAAAAATACCAATGGCCTTGCAGAAGCCTCTATTTGCTATACAGGGGATATTTTAGATCCAAAAAGAACAAAATATACCCTTGATTACTACCTGCAACTGGCAAAACAAATGGAAGATGCCGGAGCTCATATTTTGGGAATAAAAGATATGGCAGGGCTCTTAAAACCTTATGCTGCGCAAGAGTTGATCTCAGCATTAAAATCACATGTCAATATCCCAATACATTTGCATACTCATGATACCTCATCCATTCAGTCTGCAACTTATCTTAAAGCAATTGAAGCTGGGGTAGACGTTGTGGATGTTGCCCTGGGTGGATTATCGGGTCTTACTTCACAACCAAATTTCAATTCTATTGTGGAAATGATGAAATTTGAAAGCCGTGCCCCGGACTTTGATATGAAAAAGTTAAATGAATATTCCAATTATTGGGAGACGGTTCGAAGTTATTATTATCCCTTCGAAAGTGGTCTTAAAGCCGGTACCGCTGAGGTTTATCAGCATGAAATCCCGGGAGGGCAGTATTCCAATTTAAAACCCCAGGCAGAATCATTAGGAATCAACGAACGCTTTACTGAAATTACCCAAATGTATGGTGAGGTAAATGACCTTTTTGGGGATATAATCAAGGTGACACCAAGCTCTAAAGTGGTGGGTGATATGGCGCAATATCTTGTCAGTAATAACCTGACGGTACAAGATGTTTTGGAAGATGGTGAAAACCTTTCCTTTCCGGAATCGGTGAAAAGTTTTTTTAGAGGTGATCTGGGACAGCCAGTTGGCGGTTTCCCTGAAAAAATCCAAAAAATTATTTTAAAGGATGAAAAGCCGTATACCGATAGACCAAACCAACATATGGATCCAATCGATTTTGATGCAGAATTTGCTGAATTTCAGGGAATCTTCAATGAGAAATTGGACAGGAAACTGGACATCAGCGATTTTCTTTCCTATAAATTGTATCCAAAAGTATTTACCGATGCTCTTAATCACCATGAAAAACATGGCAATGTCATTAAAATTCCTACCAAAAATTTCTTCTACGGAATGGAACTCAGAGAAGAGATCATTGTGGAAATGGACAAAGGAAAAACCTTGCTTATACAACTTTTATCTGTAGGTGAAGCCCACGAGGATGGTTTGGTGGATGTGTTTTTTAAAGTGAACGGACAAACCCGCGTTGTGAAAATTCTGGATAAATCTATAAAAGTTGAAAAAATAACCCATCAAAAATTCGATAAAAATAACGAAAAGGAAATATCCGCTTCCCTTCAGGGTTCATTATCTTCGGTGTTGGTGAAGTCCGGTCAAAAGGTGAAAAAAAATGAACCTTTATTTATAATTGAAGCCATGAAAATGGAAACCACGATTACTTCACATGCTGATGGGGAAATTGATCGGGTCTTGCTAAAAGAAGGAGAAATGGTATTTGCAGATGATTTGATAGTTGTCATGAAATAAATAGTTTAAAAACAAGGCACATGTTTTTTCATACTCATCCTTATGAACCTTTTATTCCGGAGAATGCTACCAAACTTATTGTGGGCACCTTGCCGCCACCAAGATTTACAACCGGGGAATTAAAGGTAAACGATGTGGATTTTTGCTATGGCAGTAGGGACGGATTACTCTGGCCGGTATTGGATAAATTATTCGATTTGGATTTAAAATTTGAAAACACGAATGAAGCTATTGAGCAGCGAAAAAGGTTTTTAATAAAAAGGGGGATCGGGATTTGTGATGTGGTTCAAAGCAGCCAACGTGATAAAATAGATGCTTCTGATCTGGGAATGGAAAATGTCAGGTTGCGGAATATGACAGAAATTTTAAGGCAACATCCTAAAATTGATACTTTGCTGTTTACGGGCGGGAACAGTAAAAATGGTCCTGAATATTTCTTCAGAAAACATTTGAAGCAGCACCCTGAGGAAATTAGTCTAAAAGGGGTTTCCGGCGAGGTGCCAAGGATCTATCAGTTTTTACTGGAGGGACGAATTATAAAAACAGTTTCCCTTACAGCTCCTTCCGGCTCTGCCAATAGGGCTATCGGCAGTATGAAACTATACAAAACCTTGAAAAAGAAGTACCCTGAATTCAATACAATTGATTTCAGGGTACTTCAATATAATGGATTTTTTTGAAAGGATTTGAACTTTAAAAAACCTATTTAAGTTCCTTTTCTGACTGATTTGCCATGGTTGTCGGTTTTATTTTAAATTTGGTTCTCTTTGGTCTTAACCGACCCCAACTTCCAATTGAAATTTTGCCTCGTTTGGTTTTTTTATCCCCTCTACCCATACTTTCTATTTGTTTTGCTGTTTTTTAATAGTCTTTTCATCAAAATCAACTTTGTTGGTTTTGATATTCCTATTTCCCAATTTCTTTAAAGGATCGCTTTCAGTATCCCTTCTTTTGATACGGCTTTCTTCCATACGTCCCATAACTTCATTTTTTAAGTTTGACTTATTTTTAAATTCCCTTAAAGATAAGAATTGATCATCTTAAAAAAGTCTTAACGCTCTGTTACATTAAGGTTAAATGTCACGAATTCCCTTAACAAATGCGGAAATTTTTCCGGTTTCGTTTTCGGTTAAATGTTTAATAAAAGCGCTTCCAATAATAGCGCCTTTTGCAAATTCAGTGGCCTGCTCAAAACTTTCTTTATCGCTGATCCCAAAACCTATAATTTGTGGGTTTTTTAAATTCATTACTGAGATTCGTTCAAAATAGGCTTTTGTTTCATCCCCAAATCCTTTTGTTGTTCCGGTAACACTTGCACTGCTCACCATATAAATAAATCCGTTGGAAACAGAATCTATGAACCGAATGCGCTCTTCGGAAGTTTGCGGTGTGATGAGAAATACATTGATAAGATCATATTTTTCGAAAATAGCTTTATATTTTTCAGTATAAATATCTACGGGCAGATCCGGGATTATCAATCCGTCAATGCCCGTTTCTGCACATTTTTTACAAAATTCCTCAACTCCAAACTGAAGGATAGGATTGAAATACCCCATAATAAGCAGCGGAATGGAAACCGATTTGCGAATATCTTTTAGTTGTTCAAATAATTTTAGCGTGGTCATTCCACTTTTTAAGGCTTTTGTGGAACTTTCCTGAATTGTGGGGCCATCTGCCAGCGGATCGCTAAAAGGTAAGCCGATTTCAATCATATCAACCCCGTTTTTTTCCAATTCCTGGATAATCGTGAAAGTGTCATCCGGTTTTGGATAGCCTGCGGTAAAATAGATGGAAAGCAGTTTTTTTTCTTTATTTTCAGATAGGTCAGTTTCCTGTAATTTTTGAATTATTCGGTTCATTTTGATGTTTTTTATGCAACCGGAAACATTTTAAAAACATTTCCGAAGTTTTTTATAAATTAAAATAGTCTATATAAGTACTCAAATCCTTATCGCCACGACCGGATAAATTGACCACTACCACCTCATCTTCCTTAAATTTTCGATCTTTAAAAATAGCCAGGGCGTGTGCAGATTCAATGGCAGGAATAATTCCTTCCAATCTTGCCAGTTCCTGCCCGGCTTTCATTGCGGCATCATCTGTAACAGAAATAAATTCAGCTCTTCCGGTCCGGAATAAATTGGCGTGCATTGGCCCGATTCCCGGATAATCCAATCCTGCAGAGATGGAATAGGGTTCGGTAATTTGTCCGTCTGCGGTTTGCATCAATAAAGTTTTGCTGCCATGGATAATTCCTTCTTTTCCAAGGGCTGAGGTCGCTGCGCTTTCTCCGGTAAAAATTCCTTTTCCTGCTGCTTCCACCGCGATTATGCCAACTTCAGGATTGTCCAGATAATGAAAATATATCCCGGCTGCATTGCTGCCACCGCCAACGCAGGCCACCACATAATCGGGGTTTTCCCGACCTTCTTTTTCTTTTAGTTGGGTTTTAACTTCCTCTGAGATCACACTTTGAAACCTCGCTACCATATCGGGATATGGATGCGGCCCAACCACAGAACCTATGATGTAATGTGTGTTTACCGGATTATTGATCCAGTCTCGGATTGCCTCATTGGTAGCATCTTTAAGGGTTTTGCTTCCCGATTTCGCCGGTATTACCGTAGCACCCAGCAATTTCATACGCGCCACGTTTGGCGCCTGTCGTGCAATATCCACTTCCCCCATATAAACCACGCATTCAATACCCATTAAAGCGCAAACAGTAGCGGTGGCAACTCCGTGCTGACCTGCGCCGGTTTCGGCGATGACCCGGTTTTTTCCAAGGCGTTTCGCCACAAGGATTTGCCCGATAGTGTTATTTATTTTATGCGCTCCGGTATGACATAGATCTTCACGTTTCAGGTAGATCTTGGTCTTGTATTTCTCACTTAAACGCTCAGCTAGATAAAGCGGAGTAGGGCGGCCAACGTAATCTTTCAGAAGTTGGTCAAATTCCTTCCGAAAAGAAGCCTCTTTCATGATTTCCAAATATTTTGATCTCAATTTTTCCACATTCGGATATAACATTTCCGGGATGAAAGCTCTACCGAAATCGCCGTAATATCCTTTTTCGTCTGCTTGATATGTCATTTTATTCAGTTTTTTTTGATTGACCTTTTGGGTCTTGTTTTTTCAATTCAAAATTCTAATTAATTGGTTATTGAAACTTCAGGTTTTTTTTAAATAGTGCTAAATCTTCAATGTTTTTAACTCCGGGTTCAATTTCAAATTTGCTGTTTACATCTATCGCAACCAGCAATTTCTCTTTTCCGATCTTTTTAAGATAGGTTTGAAATTCGGCAATTTGTTCCACCTCTTCCATTCCAATTCCACCACTTAAGAAAAATGGGGTAGAAGAAGGGTAATCCTTTAAAATTTCCCAATTAAAGGTGATTCCATTCCCGCCTTTATTTTTTCCTTTTGAATCGAATAAAAAATAATCCACTTTTCCTTCAAAAGGTTTTAACCGGTTAAAATCGAATTCGTCTTTGATGGAAAACACCTTGATGATCTCATTTGAAGCTGAATTTTTATATGATTTAGTTTCCTTTAAAGCCACTTTCAATTCTGCACAAAATTCAGGAGTTTCATTCCCGTGAAGCTGAATTGCCTGAAACTTATATTTTTCAACTTTAGCTATAATAAAATTGACCGAAGCATCCACAAATACTCCCGTTTTTTTAATAGTTGGATCTATTTCCGGAATTTCACCCTTAAAATTTCTCGGGGAATTTTCATAAAATATAAAACCGAGATAATCCGGATGCAATGCAGCTGCTTCCCTGATATTTTCAGCTTTTTTCATTCCACAAATTTTTATTCTAAGGCTATTCATTCGGCTAAATTTTTAATGAATTCCCTTGCGCTAAGGCCGGGATTATCGGTTTTCATAAAATTTTCACCGATCAAAAATCCCTGGTAACCATAATTCTTTAAATCTTTGATCGCTTCAACACTGCTTATTCCACTCTCGGAAACCTTTACAAATTCATTAGGGATCTTTTCTGAAAGCTGTTTACTGATGTCTGTACTGACTTCAAAGGTTTTTAAATTCCTGTTGTTCACGCCTATCATATCGATGTTTTGCACCATTGATTTTTCCAATTCTTCCATATTGTGAACCTCCAACAAAATGTTGAGTTTCAAACTTTTTGCCAGTTCTGAAAAACTTTTGATCTGCGCCCGATCCAAAACAGCGGCAATAAGTAAAATAACATCGGCACCGTGTGCTTTTGCTTCTATAATTTGATATTCGTCTATGATAAATTCTTTTCTCAGTAATGGCAAATTTACCGAGGCCCTGGCCAAAATCAAATCGTCTAATGATCCGCCAAAATATTTTGCATCGGTTAAAACAGACATTCCGCAAACCCCGGCATTTTCATATCCACGAGCCACATCCTGAACATTCAGGCTTTGATTGATCACTGCTTTGGAAGGCGATCGCCTCTTGTGTTCTGCTATAATTCCGGTCGTACTGTTTTTTAAGGCTTCGGTTAATGAAACTGTTTCCCGTTCAAATAGCGGATATCGCTCATAATCAGAAGCCGGGATCAGCTGTTTCTTAAGTGCTATCTCTTTGAATTTATCAGCAATTATCTGGTCTAATATGTTCATTATAAAATAATATTAATTGAGTTTGGTAAGGGTCTTTGACGGAACCAGACTTACTTTTCTTTTTTCAAACCCTATTGAATTGAACCAATCGTTTAAAAGTTATAACTTGCTTAACTGCTGTAATTTATTCAAAGCCTGTAGTGCTTTTCCCGAAAGCAGGGCTTCTTTTGCAAATTCAAAACCTTGTTTTGGGGAACAATCTTTATCAGTTGCAATGGCCATTCCGGCATTGGCACAAACAACATTGTTTTGTGCTGTTGTTCCTTCTCCCTGTAATATATCCATAAAAATTTTAGCTGAATTTTCTATGGAATTTCCTCCATAAATCTCTGAAGCTGTTAAAGTTTCCACTCCAAAATCTGAAGCTTCCAACATGCTTTCCGCTTTATTTGAAATGGTTTTTGTAGCTCCTGTCAGTGAGATTTCATCGTATCCGTCCAACGCATGTAGGATCGTGAATTTGATATCGGTATTTTGATACAGGTATCCATACATTCTGGCCAATTCCAGGCTAAAAACGCCCACCAATTGTTGTTTCGGAAAAGCGGGATTTACCATTGGCCCCAACATATTGAAAAAAGTTTTTACCGCCAGGGATTTCCGGATTGGCGCTACATTTTTCATCGCCGGGTGAAAAAGCGGGGCGTGAAGCACACAAATTCCTGCTTGATCTATGCATTTTTCAAGAAAATCGGGATCATTACTGAATTTTATACCCAGATATTCCATAACATTTGAACTTCCGCTAATCGAAGAAACTCCGTAATTACCGTGTTTGGCAACTTTTATCCCGGCCCCGGCAGTTATAAATGAGGAAACAGTTGAAATGTTAAAAGTGTCTTTTCCATCACCGCCCGTGCCACATAGATCAATTGGGTTGTAAGCACTTAAATCTATCTTGACGCATAGATCCAACAACGCATCGCGAAAGCCTTCCAGTTCTTCAATGGTGATGCTTCGCATCATATAAACCGTTAAAAAAGCAGCGATCTGGCTTTGGTTATATTCTCCGTTCGAAATATTGACCAGCGCTTCCCGTGCCTCTTCTTTTGAGATGGTTTCGTGATTTATAAGTCTGTTTAGTAATTGTTTCATAGCAAAAAGGCCCTCTCTTATTCCCCGAAGGGAAAATGTTTATTGAGGTTATTTTTATTAAACTTCAGTTTTTAATCCTAATTTTTTTTTATTTAACCCAATTCTCTATCATTTTTTTACCATCCGGAGTTAATACCGATTCCGGGTGAAATTGCACTCCTTTTACGTCAAAAGCCCGATGGCGCAAGGACATTACCTGTCCGTTGTGATCGTAGGAAGTGGCTTCCAGGCAATGCGGTAAATTTTTATCGACTACCCAGGAATGATATCGTCCTACTTCGAATTCCTTTTCCAATCCTTCAAAAAGAACTTCATCATCTACACATCGCTTGATTTTGGTGGCAATTCCGTGATAAACCGACTCCAGATTTACCAATTTACCCCCAAAAACTTCTCCAATGGCCTGTTGACCCAAACAGACCCCCAAAATGCTTTTAGTTGGAGCATATTTTTCAACGACCGCCTTTAAAAGTCCTGCTTCATCCGGAATACCTGGTCCCGGGGAAAGCAAGATCTTATCGAATTTTTCGACCTCCTCCAGGTTGAGTTCATCATTGCGACGAACCGTTACCACACAGTTAAGTTCCTCCAGATAATGTACCAGATTGTAAACAAAAGAATCGTAATTGTCTATTACCAAAACAGTTACCGGATCTTTCCGAAATTTGGAATTGGGAATATTTGCGGAATTGTCATTTAAATTATTCATTTCTGTAGTTATCTTTTTTAATAAACACCTCTTTTGTGGAATTCTTCTAGGCCTTTACATTTCTTCCGCAATTTCCAATGCTTTGGTCAATGCGCCTAATTTGTTAAAAACTTCCTGTAATTCGTTTTCCTCTTTTGATCCTGAGACTATTCCTGCTCCGGCCTGATAGTGAAGCTGATGGTTTTTACTCACAAAAGACCTTATGATAATCGCATGGTTGTAATTCCCGTTGAAATCCATAAACCCGATTGCCCCGCCATACGCGCTCCGGTTTACGTTTTCATATTTTTCAATCAAAGTCATCGCACTGTGTTTTGGGGCACCGCTAAGGGTTCCGGCCGGAAAGGTATCAGCCACAATTTGCATGGTGTCGGTATTTTTCTTTTTAATTCCGGTAACCTTGCTCACCAGGTGAATGACGTGCGAAAAGAATTGAATTTCACGAAAGGTTTCCACTTTTACATTGGTACTGTGCCGGCTTAGATCATTTCTGGCAAGATCCACCAGCATCACGTGCTCGGCATTTTCTTTTTCGTCTAAAGCAAGTTTTTTTGCCAATTCAGCATCTTGCTCGTCGTTTCCGGTGCGTTTAAAGGTTCCTGCAATTGGGTGGATTTCTGCCTGCTCATCTTTCACTATGAGTTGTGCCTCCGGAGAACTGCCAAAAATTTTAAAGTTCCCATAATCAAAATAGAACAAGTAAGGTGACGGATTTATACTGCGCAAGGCGCGGTAAACATTGAATTCGTCCCCTTTAAAAGCCTGGGAAAACCGGCGGGAAAGCACTAATTGAAAAACGTCCCCGCGTTGGCAGTGTTTTTTTCCCAAGGTTACATTTTCCCTGAACTCTTCATCGGTTAAATTTGAAACAGCTTCTTCCTGTCTTTTAAAACTATAGGTTGCAAAGTTTTTAACTTTCAGAATTTGCTCTATTTCTTTTAGATTATTTTCGGTATTGAAATTATGGTCAAAAATATAGGCTTCGTTGTTGAAGTGATTGATGGCGATAATATTTTGGTATACAACGTAATACAGATCCGGCAGTTTTAAATCACCTTTCTTTTTCGCTATTTTGATATCCTCAAAATACTGAACGCCATCATACGCGATATAACCAAAAAGTCCGCTGTTGATAAATTTAAAACTGGAAGTTTCGGTATGGAATTGCTTTGAAAATTCCTGGATCCTTTCAGGTACATTGATATCTCCCGTAATTGGAATTTGAATTCTGCTTCCGTCGGGAAAAACTTCAGTGATCTGTTCATTTTCAATTTTTATGGATGCGATCGGATTGCAGCAGATATATGAAAAACTATTGTCGTTGGCGTGATAGTCACTGCTTTCCAAAAGTAAACTGTTGGGATATTTATCCCGGATCTTAAGATATACGCTCACCGGAGTTATGGTATCGGCGAGGAGTTTTTTATAGGTTGTGGTTAATTCAAACATAAATTTTAATATTGTTAAACAAAAAAAGGCTTGTCGTGAGACAAGCCTTTTGTATATGATTAATACTATAGCAGTGTTACTTCACGACGTGTTGACGTAAGCTATTCCACCACCAAATATGTATTGTTTGATTTTTCATTTTGCCAAATATACTCAGGTAATTTGAATTGACAATGACTTTTTAATTATTTGAATTTGAATCTAAAGAAAAAAGGCACCAATGCATTAAATAATTCAAGATTCAAAATTCGGAATTTAAAATTTTAGGTTTACGTCTAAGTCAAAGTTGTCATAAATGGTTTTGTCTCCCAGGTCATCGAAGAAACTTCCTGAACCATAACGAACATCGAATTTGGACCTGTCGATTGATAATTTTGCTGAAGCTGAATTTTCCTTCCAGTCAAGATCAAAAGTGACCGGGTGAGTTTCATTTTTAATAGTCAAATTTGCAACAACACCGTAGGTTTCATCGCCTTTTTTTGCAACACTTGTGATGATCAATTTTGCGGTTGGGAATTTTTCAACTCCAAAGAAGTCTTCAGATTTTAAATGCCCTTCCAGTTTCCCCTTGTCTTCACCTGTTAGATCATTATTTTCAATAGTGGTCATATCCATAACAAATTCTCCTCCAATCAATTTCTCATCTTCTACTTTAAAATGTCCGGATTTAAATTGAATCGTTCCGGTATGTGAGCCTGTTACTTTCTTACCTGTCCATGTAACACTGCTTTCTTTAACATTAACTTCCTTGTTCATTGTTGCAAATGAAAGGCTTGTTAAAACAATTACTGAGGCGACTAAGCCATTTAAAATTCTCTTTTTCATATGTGTTTTATTTTGTTTTTTTATTGATCATATGCAATTCGCATATCTTTATTGGTGTTTGCATCGAGTTTCCATTATGCTCATTTCATGGTATTCTTATTTTTGGTTTATAATCTGTTAAATAATTTTTCTTTGTTTTTTCTCACTTTTATTGCATATTGCTGCTTGTCTTCAGAACTTCTGTAGCCTAAAGTGGCAATTACTGCTGTTGTTAATCCTTTTTCTTTTAATCCCAGGATTTCATCAAATTTTATTGCTTCAAAACCTTCCATGGGACAAGCGTCAATTTTACAATTTGCAGCTGCGGACAGTAAATTTCCTAAGGCGATATAGGCTTGATTTGAAGCCCACTGATTTTTCTTTTCTGAACTAAATTTCAACACGGTGTTATCCAGCATGGTTTCAAGTCGGCTTAAATCCTCCCTGGTCTGGTTCCTTGTTTCAGCTATCATATCAAGGTAACCGTCAACATAAACTTTGTCTATTTCTTTTAGATTCGCAAAAACCAGTAAATGGGAAGCATCTATAATTTGTGGCTGGTTCCAGGCTGCGGATTTTAATTTTTCCCGAAGCTCAGGATTTTTAATTACAAAGACTTGATACGGCTGTAACCCGTAAGATGAGGGCGAAAGTCGGATCGCTTCCAAAAGCTGCTCCAGATCTACTTCTGGAATATTTTTAGAAATATCAAATTTTTTGGTGGCATAACGCCAGTTTAAATTGTTATTGTATTTTTTCATTGCAACTATTTATTGTCGGAGTTTATATAATAATTGGGTTAATTGTTGAATTTCTATTTCGCTCAGGTTTTGAGTAATTTCTGATTCTATCTCATCCATCACCGAATCTAATTTTTTTAAAAAACTTAGCCCTTCTGAAGTAATTGTAATTTCTACTTTACGCCGGTTCTTTTCACAGGTAATACGTTCAACCAAATTTTTTGAGATCAGTTTATCTACCAATCGGGTAGTATTGCTCATTTTGTTTACCATTCGTTCCTGGATGGTGCTAAGATTGGCGGGTTTGCCCTTTTGTCCTCTTAAGATTCGCAAAACATTAAACTGAGGAAGGCTTATTTCATAAGGTTTTAAAACCTCAGAAATCTGTTCGGTCGCCCAACTTGTGGTGGAAAATAAACTGATGATCAGCCTGCGGGAAGCAGGTAGCTGGTTTTCGGTTTTTATGATATCTTCAATATTCATTTGTTGTAACAACTATTGTATGTACAAATATAAATTAATTATTCAGGTTACAATATTAAACTTATGTTAAAGTTAAGTAGTCTAAGAATTTCCTTAGGTGATCTGAAGGCTTTGTAATAAGTTTAGTAATTTAATACATTTTTGAGGCCTGACTTAGAGCGAAATTATAAGGTTTGCCTTATATTTACGTTTTTAAAAATCTAAAAAATTTTATTTTAGTAACCCGATAAGTAATAAAGAAATGCAAAATTTAACCCAGGATCAATGGAAAGAATCGAAAGAAAAGGATGAAAATGCTGTCATTCTCGATGTGAGAACCGAGGGGGAATTTATGGCAGGATATATCCCTGAAGCCATCAATATTGACATTTACAAAGGTCAGGAATTTTTAGATGAAATTGAAAAACTGGATAAATCTAAAAATTACTTGGTTTATTGCCGATCCGGTGCCCGAAGTGCCTCTGCTTGTGCTTTGATGCATCAACGCGGAATTGAAAATGCCTATAATTTAATGGGCGGTATTATTGAATGGGATGGCGAAATTCAAACCCCCTAAAACTAAAACATGAAGATCAGGTTTTTAATTATTTTCTTAATTTCATTTGGAGTTTATAGTTGTAAAGATGCAGCTGCGAATGAAATAAAAGTGGTTACCGTTGAAGAGATGAACACGCATTTGCAATATGGAAATGTTCAGGTGGTAGATTTACAACCGGAAGTTGAGTACAATAAATCGCATCTTGTCAATGCCGCAAATATTATATACGATAAGGATTTCAGGAAAAAACTTGAAAAACTGGACAAAACCAAACCAATTGCAATTTACTGTACTACTGGAGCTGTGAGCCCGGAAGCCGCCAAAATTCTTCAAAAGTCCGGTTTTAAAAATATATATTTATTGGATGGAGGCATTAAGAAATGGATAGCTGAAAAGCGTGAGATATCCGAAACCAAATAAAATTTTAACATGTTGTTATTATATTTCTATACTTGGTGCTAGCCATGTATTTGTTTTTTGAGGTAAGGGATAAATATTAACAAAATTATAAATTATTTTTTTTATTATAAAGTATAATTTTGGTATATTCATCAACTAATTTTAACCAAAATCCTACATATTATGTTAAAATCGAACTACAAACTAATCGGAGTCGCCCTATTGGCCTCCGTATTTTTTTATTCCTGTAGTCAGGATCAGAATTCCCCGGAAGAGGAAGCCGTATTCTCTGAAAATGACGCACGATTCGATGCTCAAAATATCGAAGGTCAGTATATAGTCGTGTTCAATAAGAATATGATCGAGGATGTAAATTCTAAGTACCCTGAAAATTACTCCAAAGCCCAGGAAGCCATGACGGAACAAACCCGAAAGGTCCTGGCGAAAGCTTCAATTTCTTCTGCAGAGATTGTCAATGTTTACAGTAAAACCTTAAGCGGTGCAACCATGAAATTGACCAAATCTCAGGTTGAACAGCTTAAAGGGAAAAAAGAAATTGCCTATATTGAACAAGATAGGATTGTTGTATTTGCACCGCCTTGCGGCACCCCAAACGGTGGTCCTTGTGGTGAGCCTGATCCGGGAACAGGAGGTTCACAAGAAACTCCTTATGGAATTCTTCGTGTAAACGGAATTGCAAATTACACCGGAACTGCTGTAGCCTGGGTTGTTGATACCGGGATAGATTTGGACCACCCCGATTTAAATGTAGATGCCTTAAGAGGTTTCAATGCTTTTACTTCTGGGAGAGATTCAAAATCCATAGATGACGGTAATGGTCATGGAACTCATGTTTCGGGGACTATAGCTGCTAAAAACAATGATTTTGGTGTTATTGGAGTTGCACCGGGCGCAACCGTTATTCCGGTGAAAGTATTGGATAGCCGTGGAAGCGGATCTTACTCAGGTGTTATTGCAGGAGTAGATTTCGTTGGCGCTAAAGGAAAAAGTGGGGATGTTGCCAATTTGAGTTTAGGAGGTCCTGTTTCACAAGCCCTTGACGATGCCATTTTAGCGGCTTCAAACAAAGGAATCAAATTTGCTCTTGCTGCCGGGAATGAAAGCAGCGATGCGAATAACAGCTCTCCCGCAAGAGTAAACGGCGCTAATATTGTTACTATTTCTGCAATGGACGTGAATGATACATGGGCGTATTTTTCAAATTTCGGAAATCCACCCGTTGATTTTGCTGCTCCGGGCCTGGCCATTAAATCTACCTGGAAGGGTGGCGGTTATAATACCATAAGCGGAACTTCAATGGCCGCTCCTCACGCTGCTGGGGTTCTTCTTTTAGGCGCTGCAAGAACAGATGGTTTTGTTACCAGCGATCCCGACGGAAATCCTGATCCTATAATTGTTCATTAATAATAGAATATTTACAGTTTAAAAGGGTTGTTTTAAATGTAATGATATTCGTCTTTTTTATTGGTTTCAGAAAGCAATCTTATTGATCCTGAAATTATTTGAAGCGAATAAATCACAACATTTAGAACAACCTTTTCTTCTTTTTTAAATATTGATAGCAGGTTTTTATAATTTTTTTAGCTCTATCACGTTAAATGCATAGATAAAAAAGTGTGATATATTTTTTTAAATAATATATTTACCCCGATATTACGAATTGATACAATCCTATTTTCATGAACAAAACACTTCTAGCACTTCTTATTTGCTTTGCCGGTTTTCAAACTGCAATTCTTCAGGCCCAGGAATTTCAGGTAGGATTAAAAGGAGGGATCAATAAAACATTTGGAGGGGAAATCAATAGTTTTCAATCAACACAGGCAGAACTTCCACCTGCGACTTACAATGCTGAAGGAGAAATTGGCTATCACGGTGGTGTCTGGGTGCAAATAAATTTTGGAAAATTCTTTATACGCCCCGAGGTAGTTTATTCATCATTGAAGTCAAGATTTGATTTTCCTTTAAAACCAGCAATTTATGCTGTAGATGAACTAAGCGTTCCTGTATTAGTTGGTTATAACATTTATGGACCGGTAGATGTTTATGCCGGGATAGCTTACAAGAACATTATTGATGCCACTTTGGAAGGAAATGAACCTGTAACTGATACTCCGCAAATTGTGGTTCAAAATACTCCCCTTTCAGCTCAAATTGGAGCAAAAGTGGAATTTGGCAGTTTTGGTCTGGATGTTCGTTATGATCATTCCCTTTCTTCACAAGAAAGTCAGGAGCTAGATATTGTGCGGGCTGAATATGGTGTGAATCGCGCAAGTTTTGAAGATGCCCGCCTAAATCAACTCATCGTCAGCCTCACCATAAAACTATGGGATAGCGAAAATGCAGGTAAAAAGAGAAGAAGAGGCGGTAACTGCTATTTTTAGATAAAAATATCTATATATAAAAGGAAAAGGGACGAAATTAATAGTCCCTTTTCCTTTTAGCAATTTTTATCGTTTAAACCTATACCAACTTTAATCATTGTAATTATTTTTTCAATTCGTTTTTGTTTGCTTTCGTCCCTTTTTGCTTCGGTAATATATTCGGCATATTCCCTCTGTTTACCGGGAGTTAGGATTGAAAAGGCCTTTTTTAATTCTGAATTTGATTTAAAGAAATCGGATAATTCAGATGGAATTAAAATTTCCTTGTTTAAATTCGGTTTAATTTCTTTTCCCTGTTTATGCAGGCTGATGGTTTCATCAATATATTTTAGAAGTTCCTGCTTATCTATTTTTGAACCTGCCTCAAATCTTATCTGCCTTAGCGCCTTGGTTTTGCCTTCCTGTGCATTTATTAATAAATTGGTGTTATCTTGTAAAAGTGCCCCCTAAAAAATCCAGAGAGCACTGTGATTTTTAAAAGCTCCAATTCCCAATAAATTTTTGCCGTCTAAGGTGTAAACCGGTCCGCCCCATTTAATAGTTTCCGTCAAAATCGTGGAATTCAATAATTCCCTTAATTCCAAGAGAATTTCAGACCATCTGGGATGAGATTGAATTGAATATATTGATCTACCGATTCAATTTTTTGCATTTTTCAGGACTTATATTTTTCCGCAGTGATCTCTGCAATTTTCACAATTACCTCCACTGCTTTTTGCATGCTTTCTACAGGCACGTATTCATACCGGCCGTGAAAATTATGTCCACCCGCAAAAATGTTGGGGCAGGGAAGTCCCATATAACTAAGCTGGGCTCCATCTGTACCACCGCGAATAGGTTTAATTAAAGGGGTAATGTTTACCGCTTTCATGGCTTCTTCAGCAATATCCACAATGTGCATTACTGGCTCTACCTTTTCACGCATATTGGAATACTGATCTTTAATTTCAATTTTTATAACTTCCTTGTCGTGCTGGGAATTAATTTCGGATACAAGATTCCGGATCATTTCTTTTCTCGCCTTAAAATGATCTTTGTCGTGGTCGCGGATGATGTATTTCAATTTTGTCTCTTCAACATCTCCTTTTATATCGGTTAGGTGAAAAAATCCTTGTCGGTCCTCGGTGTGTTCCGGGGTTTCCAATCTTGGCAGCGAATTGATAAAGTCCTGCGCGATGTACATGCTATTCACCATTTTATCTTTTGCATATCCGGGGTGAACAATTTTTCCCTTGATTGTAACTTTAGCTTCCGCGGCATTGAAGTTTTCAAATTCAAGTTCGCCAACCTGGCTTCCATCCATTGTATAAGCCCATTT